>PMOH01000383.1 GCA_003161515.1 Deltaproteobacteria bacterium | reverse complement strand
TTGCCGCATGCGATATTGAACGGCCGATCGGACGCTTTGAAGACGCCGTGCGGCGAAGACAGCGGATGATTGTTGCCGGCCGGCGCGGGCGTCTTGCCGGTCTCGAAATAAATTCCCGCCGACCAGGTCAGGATGCTGACGATCGACTCGAGCAGCGACGTCTCGACCCGCTGGCCGCGGCCGTCGCGATGGCGCGCTTCGAGCGCGAGCAGAATTCCCTGCGCTGAGAAAATTCCGCCGAGCAAGTCGCAGATCGCGATGCCGACGCGGGTCGGCCCGCTCTCGACGGTGCCGGTCACGCTCATCAGCCCAGACATTCCCTGCGCGATTTGATCGAAGCCGGGAAAGTCGCGCAGCGGGCCGGTCGATCCGAAGCCCGAGATCGAGCAGGTGATGATGCGCGGGTTGCGGGCCGCGAGCGTTTCGTAATCGAGGCCGATCGCTTTCATGACGCCGGGCCGGAAGTTGTCCACCACGACGTCGGCGGCGTCGATCAGGCGCATCAGGATTTCGCGGCCCTCGGGCTTTTTGTGCGCGAGCCGGATGCTTTTCTTCGATCGATTCGCCGACAGAAAGAAGTAGTTGTCGTGCTGCTTGCCGTCGCCGCTGTCGCCCAACTCTCCGCGCGGATTTTCGACCGGTTCGATCTTGAGAATCTCCGCGCCGTAATCGCCGAGGATTTGCGTGCAGAACGGCCCGGCAAGATAGCGCGTGAGATCGACGACTTTGATTCCCGCCAGCGGCGGCTGTTGCGTTTGCGGCATGACCGTCAAGTTACTCGGTCCCGGTGAATTTGCTCAAGCCGTCCGCCGCCGGGTACTGTCTGAATTATGAACTCGCGCCACGCAGCCGCGCTCGCGCTTGTGGGCTGGTATCTCTTGTCGCCGACCGTTGCTGGATGCGTCGAGAGTGACGATGGAAACAAGTGGCCGTTGATAATGCCGCCGATTACAAAGACTGAGCAGGGCACAAAGACCGATCTCGAAGCCCCACTGTACTCTTGGTGGACTGCCCGCAAGTACCCGTCACGCGAAGCCTGTGAGCGAGATCGCGCAATTTGGCCCAGTGACTCAGCGACTCGACAACAGGTACTTAACGCAAAATGCGTATATGTCGACGATCTCGTGACCTGGTGTCTAGGCGTTGCATTAGGAAAGGAAGTCCCCAAAGGCTGTTCCAACTGCGCAGTCACTTTAGAGCTTGTAGGACTCGGTTGTGTGAAGGAATTCAAGAAAAAAGGCGAATGCACACTCGCGGCGGACGAGTACATTCAGGACTACTACGTAAAGGCAGATAAAAGAGGTGACCTGGTGATCTTTCCTCCAGACGTGGCGTGCTCTCAATTGGGGCCGCCACCCGGAAAATAAGACACTCGCGGTTTCAAATTCAGACACTCAGCCCCGAATTAAGACAGTACCCGCTGCCGATACCCGGTTGACAACAGCGATAACTAGATGGTAATAATTATCACCTAGGTTATGGAACTACAGCTCGTAAATGAACGGCGGCGCGGTCCCTATGCGGCCAAGCGGCTCTCGGAGTTTGCCGAGCGATGCCGCAAGGGCGGCTTGGCGGTCACGCCGCAGCGCCTCGCGATTATCAAGGTACTGCTCGACTCGGGCGACCATCCGCGCGCGGACGCGATTTTCGCCGCCGTCCGGCTGCAGCATCCGCATATTTCGCTCGCCACCGTGCATCGCACGCTCGAAACGCTGTGCGACATCGGTGAGGCGCGCAAGGTAACACTCCTGCACGACGTTGCGCGCTATGACGGCAACGTGGAGCCTCATCATCACGTCCTTTGCGTCCGATGCAAACGGGTACATGACATAGAGATACCCGAAGTGGACAAGCTTCTCGAAGGTACACCCAGCCTGGGAGAGTTCTCACTGCTGCGATGTTCGCTGGAAATCGCGGCTCTCTGTAAGCGGTGCCAGCTTGCCGAGAAGCGAAGGCGCGCCCAACGCCACACCACATAACAGCAATCTGAGATCTGTGTATCGGTCCGAATACAAACTTCAGGGTTAGTAGCGAAGAAGAAACAAACGAGACAATTTCCTGAAACGAAAATCAGGAGGACAAACAAATATGGCAATTGATCACGATCTATCAACTGGCAAGTGCCCGGTGATGGGTGCTCGCAGAAACGCAGCGCCTGGACACCCGACGAATGCGGACTGGTGGCCGGATCAGCTGAACCTGAAGTTCCTGCATCCGCAGTCTCCCTTGGCCGATCCTATGGACAAGGACTTCAACTATGCTGACGCATTCAAGAGCCTCGAGCTGAATGCCGTCATCAAAGACCTTCATGCTTTGATGACGGACTCGCAGGATTGGTGGCCGGCCGACTTTGGCCATTACGGCGGGCTGTTCATTCGCATGGCGTGGCACAGCGCCGGCACCTACCGCATCCACGACGGCCGCGGAGGAGCAGGAGCCGGTCAGCAGCGTTTCGCGCCGCTGAACAGCTGGCCAGACAACGCGAACCTCGACAAGGCTCGCCGATTGCTCTGGCCGATAAAGGAGAAGTATGGCCGGAAAATCTCNNTGGGCCGACCTCATGATTCTCGCCGGTAACGTCGCGTTGGAGTCGATGGGCTTCAAAACCTTCGGCTTTGGCGGCGGGCGTGAGGATGTCTGGGAGCCCGACGAACTTTACTGGGGTAGTGAGCGCAAGTGGCTGGCGGATGAGCGCTACAGCGGCGACCGTGAGCTCGCGCTGCCCTTGGGCGCTGTTCAAATGGGACTGATTTATGTGAATCCGGAAGGGCCCAATGGCAAACCGGATCCAGTCGCTGCGGCGCGGGATATCCGAGAGACCTTCCGCCGCATGGCAATGAACGATGAAGAAACGGTCGCGCTGATTGCCGGCGGTCACTCCTTCGGCAAAACCCACGGCGCTGGCGATGCGGCACTCGTGGGCCCAGAGCCGGAAGCCGCCAGCATCGAGAGTCAGGGCTTTGGCTGGAAGAGCAAATATGGCTCGGGCAAAGCGGGTGACGCGATCACCAGCGGGCTGGAAGTCACGTGGAGCACGACGCCAACGAAGTGGAGCAACGACTTCTTCAAGCACCTGTTCAGCTACGAATGGGAGCTGACCAAGAGCCCGGCCGGTGCGAATCAGTGGCAACCGAAAAACGGCGCAGCTGCCGGTACGGTGCCGGATGCGTATGACAAGTCAAAGCGTCGCGCGCCAGCGATGCTGACCACTGACCTGGCCTTGCGGCTCGACCCTGCTTACGAAAAGATCTCCAGGCGCTTCTACGAAAATCCCCAGGAGTTCGCCGACGCGTTCGCCAAGGCGTGGTATAAGCTGACCCATCGCGACATGGGGCCTCGCTCGCGATACCTTGGCCCGCTCGTTCCCGAGGAGCCCCAGCTATGGCAAGACCCTGTTCCTCCAGTCGATCATGAACTGATCGGGGAGCGGGACATTACTGCTCTGAAGGTCGACATCCTCAAATCCGGATTGTCCATCTCGCAACTGGTCGCGACTGCATGGGCGTCGGCGGCGTCGTTCCGCGGCACCGACAAGCGCGGTGGAGCGAACGGGGCCCGCATTCGGCTTGCGCCACAAAAGGATTGGGAAGTGAACCAGCCAGTTGTACTGGCCAAGGCGCTGCAGACACTCGAAGCGATCCAAAAGAAGTTCAATGCTTCACAGTCTGGCGGGAAGAAGGTTTCGCTTGCCGACTTGATCGTTCTTGGCGGCTCTGCAGCCGTCGAGGAAGCTGCGAAAAAGGCCGGGTTCGACGTGAAGGTTCCCTTCTCGCCGGGGCGCACGGACGCGTCGCAGGAGCAGACCGATGTGACCTCGTTCGCCGTACTCGAGCCGACCGCAGACGGGTTCATTAACTACAACCGCGAAGGACAGCAAATACCGGCGGAGGAACTGTTGGTGGATCGCGCGCAGTTATTGACGCTGACAGCCCCCGAGATGACAGTTCTCGTCGGTGGCTTGCGCGCCCTGAATGCAAACTTTGGGCAGGCCAAGCACGGCGTCTTCACCAAGCGGCCAGAAACGCTGACCAACGACTTCTTCGTCAATCTTCTCGACATGAGCACGCAATGGCAGCCGTCCGCTGGCTCCGAAGGCGTGTACGAGGGGCGTGACCGGAAGACGAACGAGGTCAAGTGGACCGGCACCCGTGTCGACCTGGTCTTCGGCTCGAACTCGCAACTGCGCGCCGTGGCGGAAGTCTATGCGAGCGCGGACTCGAAGGCGAAGTTTGCGAAAGACTTCGCGGCGGCGTGGACCAAGGTGATGGACCTGGACCGCTTTGATCTTGCCTGATCTCAGTGGAGCGGCGTTTCAAGTTGTTTTGAAACGCCCATCACACGCTTTGCCCGCATGACCGGACAAACATGGTGGCGGCCGACGTCGTCGTCGGATTTGGTCATAAAGAGCCAGAATCAACTTAATTCAAAACGGAAGAGAGAGGGAAAATGGCAAGTCTCAAAGGAACCAAAACTCATCAGAATCTCAAGGACGCGTTTGCGGGCGAGAGTCAGGCCAATCGCCGTTATCTCTATTTCGCCAAGATTGCTGACGTCGAAGGGCAGCCGGAAATCGCCGGGCTGTTTCGCGACACCGCCGAAGGCGAGACGGGCCACGCGCATGGGCATCTCGACTATTTGAAGCAGGTCGGCGATCCTGCCACCGGGCTGCCGATGGGCGATTCGATGCTGAATCTCAAAGCTGCGGTCCATGGCGAGACCCACGAGTACACCGACATGTACCCCGGGATGGCCAAGACGGCGCGCGAAGAGGGATTCCCGGAAATCGCGGACTGGTTCGAGACGCTCGCGAAGGCCGAGAAATCGCATGCAGGCCGCTTCGCGAAGGCGCAGACCACGCTATAACAGTAACGCGCGAGCATCGCAGCACGGGGGCGGGCTTTCGAGCCCGCCCGCTGTTTGTAGCAGCGGTGGTGAAGAGATTGTGCATGAGTCGCAGAACCCTCACCTAACCTCTACCGTTAAATAACGGGCGAGGGACCAGAGAGATTGATGGCTAAGCGAATCGAGTCCAGGCCGACCGACGGCCTTTCCTATAATTCTACCGAGGCGAAGTACTGGGACCGCGCCGGACTCGACAAGGAAGTCGAGCGCGTTTTCGACATCTGTCATGGCTGTCGGTTGTGCTTCAATCTGTGCCCGTCGTTTCCGGCGCTGTTCGACGCGGTCGATCGCAACGACGGCGACGTGCGAGCGCTGACGGCGGCCGAGAAAGAGCGCGTCATCGACCTTTGTTACGGATGCAAGCTGTGCGAGATCAAATGTCCCTACACGCCGCATGACGGCCATGAGTTCCAGCTCGATTTTCCGCGCCTGATCCTTCGCGCCAAGTCGGTGAACGCCAAGGAGGGCGGCGTCGCGTTGCGCGAGCGCGTGCTGGCGCATCCTGATCAGATAGGCAAGGTGGGATCGCTGACGCCGTCGCTGGCGAACATGATGTGCCGGCAGAAGTTTCAGCGCGTGGTGATGGAGAAGATACTCGGGATTCATCGCGACAAGCTGCTGCCCGATTTTGCCGACGAGACTTTCGACAAATGGCTCGAGCGCAATCCGATTCCGGCGATTCCGGCTGAGCCGGCGGCGAAGGTCGCGATTTTCCCGACCTGCTTTGTGAATTACTACAATCCAGCGCCGGGCAAGGCTGCAGTCGAGGTGTTTGCGAAGAACGGATGCGCGGTGAAATGCCCGAAGCAGAATTGTTGCGGGATGCCGGCGCTCGACGGTGGCGATGTCGAGTTTGCGCGCAAGGAAGCGCGCGCGAATGTCGATTCGATGCTGCCGCTGGTGCGCGACGGTTACAAAATCGCCGCGATCAATCCGACCTGCTCGCTCATGATGCGGCAGGAGTATCCGAACCTGCTGGCCGGCGACGAGGTCAAGGAATTCGCGGCGGCGATCGTCGATTCGCACGAGCTGCTCTACCATCTGCGGCGCGCGGGCAAGTTCAACACCGAATTTCTCTCGACTCCCGGCACCGTCGCCTACCACGTTCCGTGTCATCTGAAGGCGCAGGACATCGGGCTGCGAGCGCGCGACCTGATGCGCCAGATTCCCGGCGTCGAAGTGATGACGGTCGATGCGTGCACGGCGCATGACGGGACCTGGGCGATGAAAAAAGAATTCTTCGCGCTGTCGATGAAGTGGGGCGAGAAAGCTTTCACCGGGATGCGTGAGGCCGGCGCGCGCGTAATGGCGACCGACTGTCCGCTGGCCGCCGTGCAAATCGAGCAGGCCACGGGCGTACATCCAATGCATCCGATCGAAGTGCTCGCGCGCGCGTACAAGCGCGGCGGTTTTCCGGATGCGGTGGCTGCGCCCGAGCCGCCACAAGGAGAATGACGATGAAGAAAATCTCGCCCGACGAAATACTTGCGCTAGCCGACTACGAACGCGTGCGAAGCCGACTGCGGCCGTTGTTCATCCATGAGAAGGAGCGGCGCCGGCTGCACGTCGGATCGCATCTGACGTTCATTTTCGAAAACGCGCAGACCGAGTGGTACCAGATCGAGGAAATGATCAGGTCGGAGAAAACGACGGACCGCGAAGCGATCCAGCACGAAATCGACACCTACAACGAGTTGATTCCGGGCCCGGGCGAACTGGTTGCGACGCTGCTGATCGAATATGCGGACGCGCAAGAACGCGACGCCGCGTTGGCCCGGCTGGTCGGGCTCGAAAGTCATCTGTGGCTGAAAATCGGTTCGAAAAAGATCGCGGCCAGATTCGACGAGCGCCAGGTGTCGGACGAAAAAATCAGCGCGGTGCAATTTGTCAGGTTCACGCTCGAGGGCGTCGATGCGGCGAGGTTCCTGGAGCTCGCCGGCATGGCCGAGGTCGCGGTCGAGGCTGATCATCCGAGCCTGGCGGCGCGCGGCGAGATAGCCGGGCTGCTGGCATCGTCGTTGGCGGAAGATCTGCGCTAGCGACTGGCGCGCGGGGATCACCTCTTCCCTAACTCTCCCTTCTCCTGGAGAGAGGAACCAGACAGCAATCCAGAAATGCGAACGCCGAATCCGGGGATTCCGGATTCGGCGTTCGCCGTTAGGAAGTTTCGCTAAGGATTACTCTGGCGCTGGCGTTGGCGTCGGAGTTGGGCTGAACGCGGGCAGCGCAATGTCAACCGGGAAGTTGAGTTTGGTGTTTCGTCCCTGGACGATCAGCGTGGGCGAAAGGTTGCCGCCGCCCCCCGAAATAATTCCCCCGATGTCAGTGAACATCTCAAAGGAATTATTATTGTTGTTCACGACGTACAGCGCGCCACTATCTGGGCTAATCGCGATGCCTTCGGGACGCCTGAACTTCGTGGCTCCGCCCTGAATCGTGCCAATCTGGGTGCCCTCGAAAAAGAATGAGTTGGGGTCGAAATTCGTGAAAGGCTCGAAAATCTTGACGCTGTTATCGCCCACGTCCGTCACGAATATCACATCGTCCATAAAGTCAGGGGCCGAGTCGACCGCAATCTTCACCGGGTCTTTAAGCGCGCCTCCGGTAGGCGAGGTAGCGACCAGGCCGATGGCGGCGGTTGGGAACACGTCCCCAGACGAGCCAGGCGAATAGACGGTTACGAATCCTGGGCCGCCCGAGGCAACTCCAGCTTCGTTAACCGCGAACAGGTAGCCATTTTCGTCAAACGCCAGACCGACCGGCCCCAACAGGAAGGTGAGGCATCCGCCGATGGTGGCGTTGCCGGTGCTTCCTAATGGGCAATTCGTGGGCGGCTCAGTATTTGGCGGAACGGCGAGAGCGCTCTGGATACACACCGGATTATTGTTGAAAGGCGCGACGGTATCATTGTAGCCGGGAGCGAGCGACTCTCGGTCAAACTCGGTGATCGTGCCGACGGTGAATCCGCCGAAAGCAGTGCAGGCGGCGCCACCATTGCTGCCGTCCAGGAAATCGCTGGTCGAGAAGAAGTTGATTGGCAGCGTGTTCCCAATCGCCACGATATCGTGGCCGGGATGGACGCCGTCGTAGGGATCTTCGAATGCGATGGCTTGGGCCGTGTTGACGCCCGAAACGTTAATGTTACAAACACCAGCGGCTGGCCCGGAGCAACAGGGAAAAGGCGTCCCTGGGCCTGTGCACCCAAACGCGAGGTTGCCAAAGGTCACATTGCGCGTGCCAATAACGTTTTCCGGCGGAGAATTCCCATCGGAGCCCGGACCGAAAATCGCGGCGAAACCCGTCCCCGACTCGCAGTCGCCGGTAAGGTGGCCGGTGCAACAGCCCACAGGGGTGCCAGCGCCGGTACAAGCAAGAGTCGATGGAAATCCACCGAAGCCCGTAAGATCGATAAGATCGATCGCTGCGGTAACCCCGATGTGTCCGTCGAGCGAGCTCACCGATACGCCATTCGGTCCAGTACCGGAACCCAGCAACGTGCGCGCGCCTTTCACAAACAGGAAGGCCCTGGAGGAATGTCCCTGGCCCGCTTTGTATGTGTTGAGGGAGCCGCCGAACGCGGAGCCATTGTTCGTCACCGTGACGGTGTCGAGCAGCGTCGAGCCCGCGTGATGACGTTTCGCGTGGCTCGTACCTGCTGTTCCCAGCAGCGCAGCAACTACGAATATCGCGACTGTAACCGAAAGCCGACGAGCGACTCCCATCAGCCCCTGCGCTCTCTTAGGCGCGAACGAGATCCCATCCCTACACTGAGTCATCGTCTGCATCCTTCCATGCGTCATGTTATCTAACCCCCGCCGAGTCGAAAATCGGTGCCCGTCTGCTGACCATTCAGCCAAAAAACCCCCGCGTCCTTCGGTCCGTCCCAATCCCCGCAAGACCAACTAAAGCCCCGACAAGGTCCGGCAGTCCCCCGGACGCGCATTCGGTCGTCGTACCTACACTGATCAGATGACAAATTCAAGTGCGACGTAATTCTTTGTTCATGATCGCGACAACTGCCCAACCCTTGGTCAGCGTCGCGAACGAATCGAGACCGACCCTATGCATCGGGGCCCGGCGAGCGCAAGTGTCCAACTCTATGCACGCACGCATTCTGTCCCCAAATGGACACGCACAAATCGAAATCGCCCGAATCACGCGGCGCTTACCGGATTGTTGCGGACGCGTGACTGGCGCGTGCACCCTTCTTGACAAGGTAGGCAGGGGAATGGTAGCTAAGCCGCGTTCGTAGGTTTCCTTGTGCGCGGAATGGGGAAAGAGTGTCTGACGCTTGCCTGACGAGGAATCAGGCGAGGAGTTCGACGTAACCACGAGAGCTCCAGCTTGGGGGTGTCTATGCAGAACGGGAATTTGGTGTTCGGAGGAACGCGGTGGCGGAGTTTGTTGGTGGCTGCCGTGGCAATGATCGGAACGCTCTGGACCTCGGTCGCGATGGCGACGATCACGCAGGGCGACTTTTCAGTTTTTGGATTTTTCGAATCTCGCGAGGCAGGTCACTGGGGTGAAGGTAGTTCGAGTATAAACTCGACGCCGACCACGCTGGTTCATCCGACCGCCACTTCGACCTTCTCGATTCCCGGCAAGTCGTTCGGGATCACCGGCGGCAGTTTTGATTTCAATCATTGGGACCTCGCTGAGATGCGGCAACTCGCTGACGTCCGGCCCGATTACCACACGGTCAAGAACTACAAACTGCTGGGCCGCTTCGACACGCTGTTCGTCAAGGATGCGGACTTCTTCGCGTACTACCGGCCGTGGTACGACGCGGTCGGATCGCTGAAAAGTATCGGCCGCTCACGGCCGAACACGGACGCGATTCCGTACTCACACAGCCAGTCCACTGATTCCGGTCTCACTCAGAATGGATCGCTGCAAAACGAATACTTCAAGAACGATCTCCGCGAATACTATGGCCAGTTGAACTTTACCGACAACTTCTCCGCACGTATCGGCAAGCAGCAGGTCATCTGGTCGGAAGCCGACGCGCTGTCAGGTACCGAAGTCACCAACCCGGTCAATGCGACCTGGCACGGAGTTTACGGCGCAGAGTCGGCCGAAGACACGCGCACCAATCTCCGGATGGTCAAGCTCAACTACATCCTGCCCGACTTCCTGAAGACCGCTAACAACGAGTTGGAAGGCTTCTGGATTCCGGGCGACTTCGAGGGTGCCGGAATCAAGCTGAATGGCGATCCGCGCAATCCGTACGTCGTACCAGCGGCATTCGGAGGCGGCTGCGTAGTATGTGGCAGCGGGCCGGACGGAATTTTCCCGGTTAACATCAACCAGAACGGCCAAATCATCAACGCCAGCGAGGCGCCCAACTTCGACCCCAAGGGGATGATCTTCATACCCGTTGGCCCACTGTCCACCAAAGGCGGGGTGGCATGTACTAAAGCAGGAAAGGGTGGATGTTTCGCGACGGGTGAATTCTACGACTTTCATGCGATTGACCTCAGCAGCACACCGTCAAACTCGATTCAAAACAGCGAATTCGGAGCGCGCTATTCGAGCTTGCTGCCGATCGGAAACGGACTCCAGGCCAGCTTCATCTACTTGTATGAATATCGCAGCGCGCTCGGCAAAACCTGTTATCAATGCGGCCCCGGGGTCACTGGAGACTCGTCCGCGGTCACGCTTGCCCCGGGTACGTTCCTCCTTCCCGGCAAATTCCTCCACGGGCCGCCGCGTCCGGGTGTGCAAAAGGGCGGAGCCGTCGAGGTATTCAGCACGACCGACTATCGGCGCAATAATTTCTTCGGCTTGACCGGAACCTATTACGATAAAGACTTGACCGACATCGTGTATCGCTACGACTTTCTCTATCAGCCGAAAATCAACGTCGCCGTTCCGGGAGTGGTTGATGCGCGCGGCGGTGAGTGGACTGAGTTCACGCGCTGGATCATCGCCGGAGACCGTCCGACCTACATCCCATGGTTGTCGAAACAGCACACCTTCTTGACCGCTCAGCTGACGGAAACCTGGTACCCGGATCGGCCAGCCCTCGCGACGACTCCTACAGCGACGAACGGCAAGACTCGTGAGTTGAGCACCCTGGCGTTCCTCGCTGCGACCAACTGGCTGATGAACGGACAGTTGACTGCGACCAACGTCTTCCTGTGGGACGTCGACGACAACACCGGTGAGCTCTCGACCACCAACGTTTACCGTTATTCGCGAAACGTACTGTTCGGGGTCAACGCGCAGTGGTTCATCGGACGCAGCGGCCGCTTCACGGATCCGTATCTGTTCAGCCGCGAGCAGCGTTTCAACGAGCTCGAGTTCACCTTGACCTACGAAATCTAGAAGTCGATTGGACTGATCGGGCGGCTGTGGCGTATGCTACAGCCGCCTTTGTTTTTTCGGCACGATGAGATTGAGGTTCGTTCGCCGCAATCTTTTCGCCGGCTACGCATGCCGCGATGGACGATAACTTACAGACACATTGGTACCTCGTCCGCACCAAGACTGGTAAGGAGCGTTGGGTCCGCGATCAGCTCGCCAGCCGGGTGCCGGAAGTGTTCCTGCCGATGCTCAAGGCCAAAGTTCCGCGATGGGGCCGGATGGTGGTGTCTATCGCGCCGCTGTTTCCATGTTACGTGTTCGCCCGGTTCGATCTTCAGAGCCAGTATTTCGATGTGAAGTACATGGCCGGTGTGCGCGCGATCGTATCGGCGGGCAACGATCCGCTCGCCGTGCCGACGCCGATCGTTAGCGAGATACGCCGGCGCGGGGTGGACGACGTGATCGAAATTCCCGACAAGCCGATTGGCACCGGCGAGCGCGTGGTAGTCGTAGAAGGTCCCTTCCGCGGCTTCGAGGCAATTTTTCAGCGCTACCTCGCCGGCGCCGAGCGAGTGGCGATTCTGCTCAGCGCGGTTGAGTCGGGCGGCCTGCGCGTCGTGCTGTCGGCCTCGGCCGTCGTCAAAGATTCCTGACGGATGCGGTCGCGCCCACCGACGATCGTGCGTGCGCTGTTCATCGGGGTTGCGGGCGCGTTCGCATTCGCGGCCTGCTCAGCCACCTCGCCCGCAATCGTATCGGTACAGAAGAAGGTGCAAGGATTGATGGGACCGCCCAACCTCACCTCCTTCCTCGACGTGCGGTTCGGCGACTCCTTGTATCGCGTCCAGAATCGTTTCCCCAACGGCACCGTGGAGACCGCTCCCTACGGCGCCGACACCTACCGAATCGACAATATAGAAGTAGATGGAATCCGCTATCAGCAGGTGAAGTACGAGTTCACCAGCTATTCGGGTATGCAGCTCGTGATGGCGTGGTTCACGCCTGAGTCTGGCGGCACGGTGCTCGAGAAGCTGGTCGCGGCCGTCGGTCCGCCGACTGAGCAGAACAGCGCCAAGGGTAGCGCGCCGTCGGACACTCAAGCCGTCTGGCGCCTTCCACACGGCGAGCGCGTAGTTTATGACGGTCCAAAGCGATTCGTGGCCGTGCTGGGCCCCGGCGGCGGTCCTCTAAAGCAGGACGCTATCGAAAACGAAACGCTCGACAGTCCATAGCGCTATTGGGCACGAATGCTAGCTTGATCTTCGTTTCATTAGCGTGTTATAACGCGCCTTCGGAGCCTTCGACGGTATTAGGCTAACCAGATTTGACCGGTGCGGACCAGGTTTGAGTCGCAGTTGCGAGGTCAGAATCTGGACGGTGATCGCCTGTGATGGTCATCCTGTGCACACCTGCGTAACACGGGATGGCGGACGCATGCCGGAATCGTTTAGGTTACGCGAAAACAGAACGCCGCCTGTCCGCTCATGATTAGCTTTTGCCCTTTCTTTAGTCGGGATTTTAGCTATCATGGCCGGGGCTCAGGCTCAGCCAGGAACCGAAAGGACTCGCGGATCAGCGCGAAACCCAACGGCATCCTACTATGAGTAGCTATATTAAACAAGGAATTCCCTCGACGCTTAAGGCCTTCGTATTGCTGTTCGCGCTGCTGTTGCTCACCTTCCCGGCGCGCGCGCAGATGAACGATTCCAACGGTGGCCTCTCTGCTGGCGGTCTGGATAATCCCGGAAACGATCAGAATCTCAACACCGATGGCGATACTCCAGATGGAGCGGTCACCAACACGATGCGCCGCGGATGCGTTGACGCGACCGATCCTAACGCCGCCAATTCCGGCCTGCCGCCGTGCACCAGTTCAGATAACAACGATTCCGCTCAGCAGCCTGCCGAGGCCGGTCCTTCTACTCTTTCTGGCGCTCCGTCTCTTTCCGGCGCTTCGTCCGCGATGCGCGGTACGCAGGGCTTCTCCAACACGATGAACAAGCAGTCGATGGCGACTGTCATCCAGCAGCTTGGAATTTCACCCGACGAGCTCGGCAGTCTGAAAAGTGAAATGGCGACCGGCGGTCTGAGCCCCGACGACATGCAGGAGCTGTGTCTCCATTTCGCCGCGAAACAGCTCAGCGCCAACGACGTTGCCGGTATTGCCAAGTCGCTCGGCATGACCTTCACCGATCAACAGCTCGCGCAACTCCGGAGTTGCACCGGCCTTGCGGGACAAGGCGGATCTGACGAGGCGGCGTCGCCCGGGCAGCAGATGGGCATGACACCGTCGCAGTCGACGTCGGCAACAAATCTGAATCAGCCGGCGTCGTCGGTTGAAGCGCAATTCCGTGGACTCGATTCCGCAGTTGCGCCGGCTGCGCCGAGCACCCGCAACCTGCAGCAATTCGGCTACTCGCTATTTTCCTCGCGCGTCTCGACCTTCGCTCCGGTGGCCAACGTCCCGGTCAGCGACGATTACGTGATCGGCCCCGGTGACCAGCTCAAGATGCTGATGTGGGGACGAATCAACAACAACATCAATCTCACCGTCGGCCGCGACGGCGCAGTGAGTATCCCCGAGATAGGTCCATTGCAGGTCGCGGGTTTGAATTTCGCGCAGACCAAGAAGCTCATCGAGGATCACGCCGGCCAAATCACCGGCGTCAAAGTTGACGTCACGATGGGCAAGCTCAAGACCATCCAGGTCTTCGTCGTCGGCGAAGTCGATCAGCCCGGCGCCTACACCGTCAGCGCCCTGTCGCACGTATCGAACGCGCTCAGCGCGGCCGGCGGTATCACCAAAATCGGCAGCCTGCGCAAAGTCGAGCTGCGCCGCGGCAATCAACTCATCCGCACCATCGACCTCTATAGCCTGCTGCTCGCCGGAAACGAGCAGAGCGACGAGCAACTCCAGCCCGGCGACGTTATCTTCGTGCCGGTCATCGGGCCGGTGGTTGGAATGATCGGCGATGTCAAGCGCCCCGCAATCTACGAGCTTGGCAGCAGTGGCCAGCCGCTCAATTCGGTAATCAAGCTCGGCGGCGGAATCAGCGCCTTCGGATATTCGCAGCGCGTGCAGGTCGAGCGGGTTGACGCTCATCAGAAGCGAATCGCGCTCGATATCGATTTGAACGACATCCGCTCGCAGCGCTTCGACATCCGCGACGGTGACCTCATAAAAATTTATCCCGTGCTGCCCACCCAGCAGGACATCGTGACCGTGCGCGGCAGCGTCAATCGTCCCGGCAAGTTCGAATGGCATCAGGGGATGCGCGTCGCCGACCTGGTGCAACTCGCTGAAGGAACTGCGCCGCATACTTTTTTCAAGTACGCGCTGATTCGACGCAAGGAAGGCAAAGCCAGGACGGTGCGGCTGGTGCCGGTCGATCTCGGTGAAGCGATGTCCGACATTGTCGGCGGGCCGCAGAACATTGCGCTCGAGCAGGAAGACGAGCTGACAGTGTTCAGCGAATCGCAGATGAAATATCTGCCGACGGTGCAGGCCTTCGGCGAGGTCCGCAATCCCGGCTACTACGTGATGAGCCAGGGGATGCACGTGAGCGACCTGATTTACCTGGCCGGCGGTCTCAAGGACGACGCGTATCAGAAGTCGGCTGAAGTCGCGCGCACCCAGGTCATCAACGGCGCTCACACCAGCCACACTTTCATGGACATCGATTTGCGCGCGGCCATGTCGGGCAACGACGACCATAATCCCGTGCTCGAGGCCAACGATCAGCTGTTCGTGCGACGCGCGTCGGACTGGCATCTGCCGTGGGTCGTGATGGTCAAGGGGATGGTCGCGCGGCCCGGGCCTTACACGCTGCATGACGGCGAGAGAATCGCGTCGGTGCTCGAGCGCGCGGGCGGCTTGCTGCCCGACGCCTATCTGCCGGCGACCGTTTTGATTCGCCAGTCGATCAAGGAGCTTCAGCAAAAACGCCTTGACGAGGCGCGCGAGCGATTGCAGCAGTCGATCATGCGTATCCAGATGAATCCGGGCACGATGAACCAGTTGGCTGCCGCGCAGAATCCTCAGAATCAGAATCCCGCGACCAGCCCGACCACGCTCAACGCGCTCGAGCACGTGCTGACGGAAACCGAGGGCCAGCAGGCTCAGGGTCGCCTCGTCATCCACATGCATCCGCTCAACGAGCTCGCCAACTCGCCAGACAACGTGATGCTGGTCGATCAGGACCAGGTCACGATTCCACGCCGTCCCGACGCGGTGAATGTGCTCGGGCAGGTGTACAGTCCCAACGCGATCGTCTATCGCCCCGGGCTGACCACGCGCGACTACCTCAACCAGGCCGGCGGTCCCAATGAAGGCGCCGACCCCGATCACATCATGGTGATCAAGGCCGACGGCTCGGTCATGACGGACGCCGGAATCAAGCAGAGCAAGGAATCGACGATGTTCCCGCTGCTGCCGGTGATATCGGGTGGCCTGATGACGGCGCGGCTCGACCCTGGCGATACGGTGTACGTTCCTGAGAAACTGATCTACGAAAACAAAATGCA
>PMOH01000174.1 GCA_003161515.1 Deltaproteobacteria bacterium | reverse complement strand
GAGGGGCTAGGGGAGAGGTTCCGAGCGAAGTACGAGAGCCCCCTCCGAATCGAACTGGATTCAACGGCCACTTGATACTACAAGTTTTTGTACCTGCTCGACGAAACGAAATTTCAGACTGGAGGCTCAATCCATGGACGCTCTTGATGCGATTCTCTCACGCAAGGTGCAGCGCACCTTCTCGGACAAGCCGGTCGAGCGCGAAAAACTCGCGAAAATTGTCGACGCCGGGCGTCATGCGATGAGCGCGCGCAACCTGCAGCCGTGGCAGTTCGTCGTGATTCAGAATCGCGACACGCTCAAAACAATTGGCGCGCTGTGCTCGACCGGCAAGTTCGTCACCGACGCGCCGTCGGCGATCGTCGTGCTCAAGGACGTCGCCAACGCGCGATGGGCCGACGTGGATTGCGGGCAAGCAGTGCAGAACATGGCGGACGCAGGATGGGCGCTCGGCCTCGGCACCTGCTGGGTCGGCAACTTCGACGGCGCGAAAATTGCGTCGATGCTCGGGGTCAAGGACGGATGGGCAATCTTCACTATCCTGCCGTTCGGCTACGCCGACCCGAAGAATCTGCCGCAAGGGAAGCCGCTCAAACCGCGCAGCGAAATGGTGCACTATGAGCGCGTAGGAAATCCCAAGCCCTAGAAATTTGTAGGAATCTGATAGTGTCGGATACCGGATAGATAGTGAAAAGAGGTTTGCGATGCCGATAAAACAACAGGTCCCCGCCGAAGCGTACGAAACGCTCAAGCAGAATCCCGATGCGCTTTACCTCGACGTTCGCACCGAAGCGGAGTTCGCCGCCGGACATCCCAATGGCGCGATCAATATCCCGGTGATGGTGCCGAAGGGCGTGGGGCAGATGCAGTTGAATCTCGAGTTTGACGAAGTCGCCGAGAAGGTACTTCCAAAAAACAAAAAACTGGTCGTTGGATGCATGGCGGGCGGACGCTCGCAGCGCGCGTGCGAGATGCTCGAGGAGGCCGGCTTCACCGACCTGACCAACGTGGTCGGCGGCTTTGGCGGCCAGCGCGACGCGTCGGGCCAAGTCGTCGTCGCGGGATGGAAGGACGCGGGCCTGCCGGTAACCACCGACCTCGGCGACGCCGCATACGACGCTCAGAAAGCCAAGGCGGGACTGTAATGGCGATACGCCTGACCCGGATTTACACGCGCACCGGCGACAAGGGACAGACCGCACTGGTCGGCGGCCGCCGCGTGCCTAAGGAGAGCGCGCGGCTGGAGGCCTACGGCACAATCGATGAGCTGAATTCGATCATCGGGATCGTGCGCACCTACCTGCCGCAATATCGCGACGGATTCGGCGATGACTTCGAGCCGTATTCGGAATCTCTCAGGCGGATTCAGAACGAACTGTTCGACGTCGGCAGCGAACTCGCGACGCCGCCTGACGGCGAGTATCCGCAGATGCATAAGATGGGTGCCGGCGAGATCAAGAAGCTCGAACAAGAGATGGACGCGATGGAAAAGGAGCTCGAGCCCCTGAAATCCTTCACGCTCCCCGGCGGCGGCGTGCTCAACGCGTTCCTGCATCAGGCGCGCACCGTGTGTCGGCGCGCGGAGCGCGTGTGCTGGCGGCTCAAGCGCGAGGAGGACATCAACGACAATCTCATCATCTATGTGAATCGCTTGAGCGACCATCTGTTCGTGCAGTCGCGATGGGTCGGGAAGCGCCTCGGCGAGCCCGAATTTCTATGGGACCGTGCCCTGCGTATCGAAGAGGACGAGAAGACCGCGCGCGCGGCGAAGATCAAGACGAGTCGTGGCGCGAAATCCTGACGGAGAGACCTGCGATGGCCGACACCTCAAAAATATATCTTCGACAGGCGCAGGTCGGTCCGATGGCGAATTTTGTTTATCTCGTCGGCGATCCGGCGACGCGCAAGCTGGCGGTCGTCGATCCCGCTTGGGACGTCGAGTCGATTCGCAAATTCGCCGAGTCAGAGGGCTATCAGATCGACAAAATTCTGATCACGCACTATCACCCCGATCACCTCGGCGGGCACATGATGGGCCAGAATATCGAGGGCGCGGCCAAGATGCTCGAACAGGTCAAGGCCAAGGTCTATGTGAACCGCAATGAGGCCGACGGCGTGAAAAA
This sequence comes from Deltaproteobacteria bacterium, assembly GCA_003161515.1. GTDB lineage: Bacteria > Desulfobacterota > Binatia > Binatales > Binataceae > Binatus. The sequence continues at coordinate 484 of PMOH01000174.1, read as the reverse complement.
GGTCGCGGGATTGTCAGACTCGGACCTGGTCAAAGTCGATGCGGGCGACACGGTCAAGGTCGGCGAGCTCGACCTGAAGTTTTTGCACACGCCCGGGCATACGCCGGGCTCGCAATGCTTCCTGGTCGAGGGCAACCTGATTTCCGGCGATACGCTGTTCGTGAACTCGTGCGGGCGCGTGGACCTGCCGGGCTCCGATCCGGAAGCGATGTATCACAGCCTGAACGACACGCTGCGCAATCTCGACGACTCGACCGTGGTGTATCCCGGCCATGCGTACTCGTCGGAATCGAGCACGACCATCGGCGACCAGAAGCGCCACAACATGTACATGCGATTCCCGACGGTCGACGATTTCCTCGACGCAATGGGCTACGCCCGCCGCTAAGTTGTTAGTGTCTTCGCCTTTTCTGTCATTCTGAAGGTCAAGCGGCGCTGGCGCCGACCTTCGTGTCATCCCAAGCGTAGCCGAGGGACCCCGGAT
>PMOH01000310.1 GCA_003161515.1 Deltaproteobacteria bacterium | reverse complement strand
TCGTGCGGTGAATCGCTTTTCATCCAAGCCTCCTGATTGAAGGAGCGCCGCTAGCGAAGCGCGCCAACCCGCGCGACGACCCGATCGACGAATGTGCCCGCCGATCCGAGGTACCGCGCGGGATCCATAAGCTGGTCAATCTCGGCGTCGCTGAGGTGCGGCCGCAACTCGGGATCATCGCGAAGTGTCGTTGCCAATGGGACACTCTCGGCGATCGACCGATTGCACGCGCGCGCGACCGCGGCCTCGGCGGCAGCGCGACCGATCCGGCCAGCGAGCGCCGTCGCGATCGCTTCGGCCATGATCGATCCGCCAGTCAGTTCGAGGTTGCGACGTATGCGCTCAGTATTGACGATCATTCCTTCTGCAATCGAACGAGCGTGGGCCAACGCGCCTGCAGTTAGAGCGACGCATTGCGGCAGCGCAAGCGACTCGCTTTGCCACGGGCCGGTCGCGCGCTCATGATCGGCGATCATTGAACCGAGCATCACGGGCACCAACGCATGCACGGCGCGAGTGGCGCCGAGAATGTATTCGCTCGCAATCGGGTTGCGCTTTTGCGGCATCGTCGATGACCCGCCACGGCCCTCTTCGTGCGGCTCGGACACCTCGGCCACTTCGGTCTGCATCATCAGTGTAACGTCGAGCGCGAATTTCGACAGGCTTCCACAGATCAACCCCAGCAGCGCAGCTGTCTCGGCAAAACGATCGCGCTGAGCATGCCATGGCAAGTCCGGAACCCCAAGCGCGAGTTCGCGCGCGAGGCCTTCGACCACCGCGGGTCCATCAGCGCCAAGCGCCGCGAGCGTTCCCGCTGCGCCGCCGAACTGGACGACCAGAACTCTCGGCGCGGCCTGACCTAATCGCTCGAGGTGAGTGACAAATGGCAACGCCCAGGCCGCGCACTTGAGACCGAACGTAGTCGGCACCGCGTGCTGCAGATGGGTGCGGCCGGCAATCGGTACGTCGCGAAAGTGCGCGGCTCGATCGGCGAGAGTGCGTGCGAGCGCGATCAGGTCGCGACGCATGATGGCGAATGCGCGCTGCAGTTGGAGGACGAGTGCGGTATCCAAAATGTCCTGAGTGGTCGCGCCAAGATGGATGTAGCGCGCGGCTTCGTCGCCCGCGATTCGGCCCAGTTCCTTCACCAGCGCGACGACCGGATAGCCGACGCGGCGCGTGCTGTCCGCGATGTATTCAAGCCGCAAGTTCTCTGCTCGAGCCGCGCGTACGATCGTTTCAGCGATCGTCGCAGGAACCAGGCCGAGTTTGGATTCCGCGCGTGCGAGCGCCGCCTCGACATCCAGCATGAATTGCAGATGAGCGTGATCGGAAAATAGCGCGCGCGTTTCGTCGGTGCCGTACAGCGTGCCGAAAATCTGAGAGTCGGCAGGATTGATGCTCATACGTCGAAGAACACCGTCTCGTTCTCTCCCTGCAGCACGATATCGAATCGCAAGATACCTGGCTGGTCAGCGTTTTCGATTCGAGCGATGAGTGTCGAGCGTCGCCCGGGCGCGACAGTGTTCAGCACCGGGTCGGTGGCGTTCAGCTGCTCGCCGGGAAAGTAGATTCGGGTAACCAGCCGCTTCAAAAGGCCACGCGCGAAGATAGACACGTTGATGTGCGGTGCGTGAAGCAGGTTGCCGGGACCAGTCGCGGAACCGGGCTTGATTGTATGAAAGCGAAAACGACCAAGTTCGTCAGTCGCGGCGCGACCGAATCCGTGGAACTCGGGATCGATCAGTTTTTCCTGCAAGTCGTCTGGATGGTCGTAACGGCCGTCCGCGTTGGCCTGCCACAGTTCGATCATGGCATCGCTGATACCCGCTGCGTCGCCATCGAGAATGCGGCCCTCGATCGTGATGCGTTCGCCGCGGGAGTTGGATGTGACCAGCGATTCATTTCCAGATCGGATCAACGCAGGCTTGAAGAAAGGTCCAACGGTTTGCGACGGAGTTTGCAACGGGCTCATTTTCAGCCTGGGGTTGGAGTGGCCTCGCGCCCACGAATTACAAAATCGAATCGATATCCGAGTGCATATTCGGGAATAGTAACTTCGATATCAAATTTGGCTATCAAACGTTCGCGCGCAGAACGATCAGGGACGCTGTTGAAGATCGGATCGAGATCCAGGAGTGGATCGCCGGGAAAATACATTTGAGTAATGAGGCGAGTGGCGAAGCTCGGACCAAACAGACTGAAGTGAATGTGATTGGGCCGCCACGCATTGTGATGATTGCGCCACGGATACGCGCCCGGCTTAACCGTCATGAAGCGATACGCGCCCTGCGTGTCGGTGATCACTCTTCCGATGCCGGCGAAATACGGATCGAGCGGCGCCTCGTGCCGATCCTCGGCGTGAGCGTAGCGGCCGGCGGCATTCGCCTGCCAGATTTCGATCACTGTATGAGGAATCGCGCGACCATCTTCGTCGAGCACGCGGCCGGTCACGATGATTCGCTCGCCAAGAGCCTCACCGCCGTCGAAATGTGTGAGATCGTCTTCGCCCGGCGCGGGCAGGTCGCCCGCGAATCGCGGACCGGTGATTTCCGACAGCGTGTGTTCGAGCCTTACCGGTGCGTTTCGCGGCGCTCGTTTGTGAGTACTCGCATACGCAGGGTTATCGTAAGGCGGGTGGCCTCCCGACGACTCGCGCCGATAGCCGTTGGGAGAATTCATCGCGCGTCCTCTTTCGCCATTTCCTCGTACGCAGTCTTTGCGATTCGGAACGCGGAGTTTGCCGCAGGCACTCCCGCATAGACCGCGACCTGCAGTAGAACTTCCTTCACCTCGTCTGGTGTCGCGCCGGTGTTGCGGGTGGCGCGAATGTGCAGCTTTAGTTCTTCATGACAGCCGCCGGCGGCCAGCATCGCTATCGTGATGAGGCTTCGCGTTCGAAGGTCGAGGCCGGCCCGCGTCCATATGTCACCCCACGCGTGACGCGTGACGAGATCCTGAAAGTCCTGGTCAAAGGTGGTCGCGTTTTCCAACGAGCGCTTCACGTGCGCGTCGCCCAGGACGCGACGCCGAACGGCCAACCCTGCCTCGTATGCCGGATCTTTCATGACGTCACTCCCGGACGATCGAGCTTCGAATTTCTGAATCGATCTATCTGAAAGCTATCGCGCCGCGGGCCGTAACGTCAAAAGGGAATCGACGGGACGATTCAATTTGTAGTATTCGGGCTGGAGGGTTTCAGAATCGGGAGGTGCACAACATGAGGCGCGACGATTTTTCCTTCATCAGCGAGGACGGACTAGAGATCGCGTACTACCGATGGCGCGCGCCGGGAAAGGCTGCGGCAATTGTGCAGATTGCCCACGGCATGGGCGAGCATTCGCCACGCTATGAGCACGTCGCGGAATTTCTCAACCAAGCCGGATTCCACGTTTACGCCAACGACCATCGCGGGCACGGACGCACTGCGAAGGGGCGCGAGTCGCTCGGCGACTTCGGCAATGGCGGATGGAACGGATTGGTCGCCGACATGGTGACACTGACCCGCATGGCGCGCACGCGCGAAGGTCGTTTGCCGGTCGTCCTGCTCGGCCACAGCATGGGATCGTTCGCTGCGCAGCAGTACGTACTCGACCACAGCGCGTTAATCGCGGGGCTCGCGCTCTCGGGTTCGGCGGCAGTGGACAAGCTGGCGATCGATCCGTCGCAGGANNGCCGCGACCCTGCGGCGGTGGATGCGTACGAGGCGGATCCTCTTTGCGGATTTGGAATCAACAAGGCGGCGATGCAGACGATGGCGGCGGGGGCGAGCCGATTAGTCGATCCGGCGGCGCTCGCGCAAATTCGCAAAGACCTTCCGATCTACATTTTCGCCGGCGACAAGGACCCGATTAATCACGGACTCGAATGGCTGAAGCCGGTTGCCGAACGGTATCGCGCGGCGGGAATCACAAACGTTAGCGAGAAATACTATCCGGAAGGCCGGCACGAGATGCTGAACGAAACAAATCGCGACGAAGTGATGCGCGATCTCGTGAGCTGGCTTCAGAAGGCGACCGCTGTGTAGCGATCATCCGGCGGCTAGGCGGCGCTTGATCAGGTCGTCGATCGTTGCGTCGGTGTAGCCGAGGGTGCGGAGGACTTCGCGGGTTTGAGCGCCGACTTCCGGGGCGGGTTCGGGTTTGCGCTTGTCAGAACCGGCTACGAAGATTGGGCTGTTGATTGTTTCGATCGTGCCGTGGCCGGGCCAGTCGAGTTCGATGAAGGCGTCGGCGGCGCGCATTTGCGGATCGTTCACAACTTCAGCAATCGTCGGCAGCGGCGCCCATTTGATGTCGTACTGCTTGAACATCGCGCGCCACTCGGAGAGATCCTTCGACTCGAACTGCGATTGCAAAATTGCCGACAATTCGGCGGCGTGTTCAGTGCGGGCGGCGTCGGTCGCGAACATCGGATCGCTTGCCATTTCGGGCGCATCGAACATTTTGCACAGCCGCGGGAACTCGTGTTCGGGATCGAGCTGGACCAGCAGGAACACTTTCGCATCGCGGGTGATATATCCGGCGGAGAGCGGATTTATGGGAGTGGGACCGGCCGGCTTCGGGAAAGTGGCGCCCAGCATTTGCGCCTGCAAGTCGCAGCTATGCGCCCAAGCGCCGCTCGCCATCAACGACGTGCCGACCTTCGACCCGTGTCCGGTACGTTGGCGGTCGTAGAGCCCGAGCATAATCGCACCGAACATCGCCATCGCGGTCGGATGGTCGCCGATTCCCGGGCGCGGACCCGACGGGGTGCCGTCGCGTCCGGTCACGCTGGTCATCAGGCCCGAACGCGCCCAGTATGCCAACGCGTCGAAAGCGGGCAAGTCCGCATCGTCGCCTTTTTCGCCGTAGCCGGTGAGGTGGGCGAAAATCAGCCGGTCGTTGACGGCGCGCAGGTCGTCCCAGTTCAGACGGAACTTGGTCAGCAGTTGCGCCTGGTAGTTGGTAACGAAAACGTCGGCAGTTTTGACCAGCCGCATGAGCGCCTCGTAACCTTCAGGACTCCCGAGATCGAGCGCGACGCTTTTTTTGTTCCGTCCCGTGAGGACCCAGGCGTAGTTCAGTTTCGACTTCGGCGTGCCGGGCAGATGCGGGAAGAGGCGCCAGAGGTCGCCACCATCGGGGCGTTCGATCTTGAAGACTTCGGCGCCAAAATCCGACATCACGGTGGCCGAGGCCGGACCCGCGATGTAAGTGCCGCAGTCGATCACCCTGATTCCCGACAAGATTCCGTTTTGCATCGCCAAACCCCAACGAACGAGATTGCAGACTCGTCGTTAGTACAGTGGATCTGATTCGGCAATCCCCCGGCGGTTTCCAAAGCAAAAGGAAACGTGCTCCGGCGTTCTGCCAGAGCACGTTTGCGTTCGAGTGATTGAAGGATTTTTCAGGCGGGGCGCTGGAGCCCCGCCTGATAGCGTCGGATTAGAGGGAGTTCATCATCATTGACATCCCGGCAACGTCGCGCCGCCGCCACCGCTGGCCGTCACGGCCGCGTTGAGTGCCTGCGCTCGGCCATTCAGCGATGCCGTAGTATTCATGGTGATTGAGGTCAAGGCCAATATGTTTCCCTGCATGACGCCGTCGATCGTCGCTGAACTGCCGACTCCCCAGAAAACATTGGCTGCCTGAGCGCCGTTGGCCAGGATTACCTGGGTCGAGACGTCGAGGGTCGAGCCAACCTGGAAAATCCAAACCGCGTTGGTGTCTCCCTGGGCATCAAGGGTCAGGTTGCCCGATGTCACGGACATTGACGTCGCGGGGGCAGTGTAGATGCCCGGGAACAGCGTGGTACCGCCTTGTTCTCCGGTCTTGGTGGCTCCCGCAGGCAACGCGAACAAATCATTGTAAGCAGTCAGCAAGGAAGCTTCAGCTGCCGCCGATTCAGGAGTATTGAGGTATATGTGCCCGTGCACGGTTGACGGCACCGGGAAGCCGGTTATCGCGCCCGCCGGAGAGACACCGATATCTCCATTTATTACGGTCACTGTAGGAGAGGTAATCGCAGTGTTGGCGAGAATCGCGAAACTGGTAGCCGCTCCCAGATTCAACGGCGACAGACCCGAAGTCGCTGCGCTGGTGGAGAAGTTCCATACAGTAGTCGCGAGCGCATTACCTGCCAGATCCGTGGCCCCATTAATCGTGGCGGTGAAGGAGGTGCTGTCTGCGAGAGGACTGACCGGAGTGAACGTCGCGATCATGTCGGTGACGTCATAGGAGACTTTACCGACGACGACGGTTGCGCCAGGCCCTGTCACGGTGAAGGTCTGGGGGTTGATGGTCGAGGGGTTCATCGCCTTATCAAAGGTTGCGTTGACTGCAGCGTCGATGGGCACACCAGAGGCACTATCCGCCGGATTCAAGAGCGTGACTGTCGGCGCGATGCTGTCGGTGGTAAGCCCGGTCGTGAAGGTCCAGACAAAATTGCTTGCGAGCGCGTTACCGGACAGATCGGTAACCCCGGTCGTGATAGTCGCGGTGTAGAGGGTGCTGGCCGTGAGTGGAACACTCGGCGTGAAGGTCGCAGTGTCGCCGATCGTCGAGTAGGTCACGTTACCCAAAACAGGGGTTACCCCTGGCCCCATCAAGGTGAATGTTGCTGCGGTGAGAGTCGAAGAGTCCATCCCCTTGTCGAAAGTGGCGACGATATTCTGATTGGTTCCTACACTGGAGGCACCATTAGCCGGATTGGTGGTGTTAACCAATGGCGGAGTCGTGTCTGGGCCAGTGCCGGTAGTAAAGGTCCATACGTAGTTACTCGCCAGGTTCAACAGACTTACGCTCTCGGCCGCAGTGGTGATCGTGGCAGTAAAGGTGGTGTTGGCCGCGAAGACTCCGCCGGTCGGGGTAAAGGTCGCGATGTTATTGGTCGAATCGTAGGTGACGGTTCCAGCTACGTTGGTTGGGCCTGGCGCTGTCACGGTGAAGGTTCCGGGGATGGTAATCGTGCCAGCAATCATCGGCTCACTGAAGGTTACCGTGATTTTCTGACCAGTCCCCATTCCTTGTCCGCCGCATCCTATGATTGCGGGAGCGGACGCAAACACGGTCGGTGCAGTTGCAGTGGCAGTCGCCGTAGGAGTGGCGGTCGCAGTTGAGGTCGCGGTGTCGGTGGCGGTTGCAGTCGCTGTGGCAGTTGGGGTGTCAGTTGCGGTAGCCGTAGCTGTATCAGTTGCGGTTGCTGTAGCTGTATCGGTTGCGGTTGCTGTAGCCGTGTCAGTTGCAGTTGCAGTCGCTGTAGCCGTGTCAGTTGCAGTGGCCGTAGCCGTGGCTGTGTCGGTTGCAGTCGAGGTCGCAGTGGCGGTGTCGGTGGCAGTCGACGTCGCGGTTGAGGTTGCGGTGGCTGTAGCCGTTGCAGTTGCGGTAGCCGTGTCGGTCGCAGTGGCGGTCGCGGTTGAAGTGGGGGTGCTGGTAGCTGTCGCTGTCGCTGTCGCCGTCGCGGTCGAGGTGGCGGTAGCAGTAGGAGTGGCGTTCTGAGTTGGCGTCGCGGTTGGTGTCGCGGTCGGCGTTGCGGTGGCCGGAGGTTGGCTGTTCGGCGAGGTAGTAAAGTCGAAGCTCCATCCGGTATCCCACAGCTTCACGCCGTTGGAATCAGTGATTTTTCCGTGAAAAACGAGCGCGTACCTGGTGCTGACTGCAAGATCGTTGAGAGGGGTCAAAACTACGGTGGAATCGCTGCAACTGAGGCTTGCGACCGCGATGCGTCCGTTTCTTTTCACTTTGAGCCGAACAGTAGATCGGTTAATTGTTCGGCAGTTTATCGATCGGTCGAAGTTCACTGTGACGGTGGTATTTACGGGCACGTTGTTGGCGTCGTCCGCCGGAATGGTAGAAACCACTACGGGACGTGCAGCCGCGGTCCCGGCCATCCCGACGATAACCAATAAGGCCGCGAGAGGAAGTCCCATTACTAAATTTCTGACTATCGAGATAATTTTTTTGGTTGCGAACATGACATTCATTTCCTTGGCTACTTGCATAAGATGAAGCTCGAAGTATTCCGCGGCATTGTTAATTGACTATTCGTCATAGGCCTCTACGCAGTATTAATCGGGGACCGACGCGGATTTGCGGCGCGATCCGCAGCGGACACGAGGAAAACTGCGATCAGTGCGAGCGCAATTACAGCCGGCGTGACGGTGCGGCCCGGACGCGCTGCGCGATTCAATTGATTGACGGGCGCAGCCGTCGCAGCAGCGTTAGTGGATGACAACAGCCCCTGGATGCCGGCATAGCCGGTGGCTCCGACGGCCAGCACGACCATCAGCATGAGGCTGCACATCGTCACTACGTAGCGGTCGAATTGCCGATCCGGAGGTAAACTTCGAGTCGTCGATGCGTTCACTTGTCAGATTCCCCTTTTGACGAAGCATGCCCGCGCGGATCGAAAATCTCTGCGCGCGGAGCCAGTCCGCCAATCAGGGTAAAGGCAAGTTCCGTACCTTTGTATGATTGGAAATTTCGGTTACTCGGGTAACCCCGAGAAATCTCAGTGTACTAGTCATGAGGTCAGAATCGCTGTCAAAGCAAAGCCCAGGCGATAGTCAGTCGAGGAAAGGAAATGTCAAAGGATTGCCGCGCTGACAAAAAAGTGGCTACACAGATCAAATTCCCGGACGCCTGCGCGGCGGGCGGCAGGAGTGACCCCTGCACCCAGTGTAAGGAAAGAAAATCGCGAAATCGCGCGGACGCACTTTCGCTCTCAGGTTCGAGTCGGGCGGGAAGAGTCAGGCTAGTTTGATTCCTGTAATGCGCATTCGATTGTAGGTTCGGCTGCCGGTCACGCAGATCGCCAGCCAGCATCCGCCGAGTGCGAATCCGCCGACGATCGCGCTCAGTGCCAGTCCCGAGTAGATGCCCGCGAACCCGATCAGCGCGATGAAATAGAATGCTGCTGCGACGCTGAGCGTTTGCAGGCGCCAGCTTTGCGTCTCGGCCGCGAGCAGGTACGCGAGCATCCCGTAGGCGGCGGTCGACGCGGTTAGCGCGGCGCTGGGAAAGCCTGCAAATCCGTTCACCAGCTCCAGTTCAGATAGATGAGCGGCATGCTTCGCAAACATCGCCTGCAGCCCGTAGGCGAGTACGTACGAGCCGGCTAGAAATAGCAACGCTGCGATAGACAGGCTGGCCTCTCTGCGCCGCGCGTAGCTGACGGCTCCAATTCCGACGATGAGGGCCAGCCAGATCGGATTGGCGAGCATCGCGATGACGCCGACGGCCGAGTCCAACGCCGGCGTGCGCTGTGCGGCCACGAATAACGCGACCGTCCGGTCCAGCCCGCCGAGCGGGCCCTGGTCCGAGATCGCATCGACGATACCGCCGAACAGCCACGCCAGCGCCACCATCGCGATCAATCCCACCGTCAGATGAAGCCCCAGGTAGCTGCGCGGCGAGAAGCGCGTGCGCACGAAATTGACGAACGGAGTCAGGTCGAAGCCGTAGCGCCCGGTAAGATGCCGCTTCCACCATGCAACGAGCTGAATCTGACGCCGTGAGGCTGAGCGCCACAGTCCCGCGATCACCGCAGTCAGAGCCGCCAGTACGACGATCCCTGCGCTGAGCGACTTGAGGTATTTTTCGACCAGCCTCCAGTTGGAGCCCAAGGTGTAGCCGAGGCCGACGGTGACCGAGGCCCAGACCAATCCGCCGAGAACTGCGATCGGCGCGAAGTTGCGCAAACGCATTCCGGAGAGCCCCGCGGTGAACGGAACGAACGCGCGTCCGACCGCGACGAAGCGTCCGACAAAGACTGTCGCGCCGCCGTAATGATCGAAGTAGTACTCGAGGCGCGCGCGATGCTTTTCATACTGGCGGCGCGCGAAAGCCCATCGCTTCAATACCTCGCGTCCTTTTTTGTGACCGATCGTATAGCCGGTCAGATCACCGGTCATCGCGCCGATCGCCACGACTGCGAATGCAGTCCACGGTGAAAAGTAACTGTCAGAAGCCATCGCGCCGGCGATCACCGCCAGCGTTTCGCCGGGGAAGATCAAGCCGAGGAAGGCCGACGACTCGAGCACGATCACGACGAAAACTACGATCAGCGACCACGGCCCTGCCTGATTTAGGAAATTTTCGACCGCGGCGACCATCGAACGTGATTAACATGAAGAGGCCCGCCGTCATAAGGACCGGCGAGCCCATGGGATCAGGAATCGCGCGAGAAGCCGCTTAACTGGTGGCGACGGCAGGTTTCCCGATTGCGTAAATCGCGATCCCGATTAACATGATAGTCGCGCCGGCGAGTCCGAACGCCTGCCATAGCGGCATCCATAGGTGCAGCAGGAGAATCGCGGCGCACAGGATGCATACTCCGCCGCAAAGCATCACGGCGACTACAGTTAGAGTAGCTATTGCACTAGCTATTCGCGACGCCAGCGCCGCGCCGATGCTGGTCTCGAGCATGTGAGCCTCGGACTGCAGGATGCGAGTGACGTCGTCCACTGCCCTGCCGACCAGAGTCGGCCAGTCCTGCGAGGACTCGGGCACACCGTTGCCATGATGCGGCTGTTTTTCTGTCATGGGATCAGCCTGAAACTTCAACTTTCGTCGTTTGAACCGTGTTTCGAGATCGCGACGCCGAGCAATGCTGCGATTACTATGGGACCCGCGCCGCGGCTGGTGACAACCGAGCCGAACAGGAAGCCCAGCGCTCCGGCTATCAGCGAGGCGCCGACACCATGACTCTCGATGATGTGGTCAGGACGCATCTCATCTTCGGTGCGTCCAACTTTATCGTTGACGTCGCTCAACGTGTCGCGCAGGTTTTGCCGCGCGTCGTCGCGCTCAGTCTGGATCGCTGAAATCTGTTCTGTGGTTGTCATTGTGTCCATTGCGATAGCTTCCGTTTCGATTTGATTCGCGGTCGGCTCCCGGATCCCGGCGATTGCCGGTGACCAGGTCCACGACGAAAGTGGTGACGGCGCCGCGCAGCGCGATTCGTCCTACGATTGAGAGGAGCGCGAGCCCGATGCGGCTTTTGGCGCCTCCGCCGAGGATGAAGCCGACCCCGCCGGCTATCGCCATCGAGGTCAGCGGTTCTTCTTTTATATATTCGCCGATGTCGCGATTGCGCCGACGAAGGCGATCGACGTCGTCCTCAAAACTGGCCGTTGAGCTATTCACAACCCTACCCTCAGGAAACGCGCCGCACGACCTGCGCGACGACGTAGCCGACTGCGAACGCGGCCGCGATTGCGAACCATGGCTCACGACGCACGAGCTCGCGCAGGTCCAGGTCAACGCCGCGATCCTTGACGTATTGCTGCGCGGCGTCGTAGCCGTCCTGTATGACCTGGCTGGCTTTGTCGGCCGCTTGACGTCCCTGATCCATCGCACTTCGGACGCTGGAGTTTGCGGTGTCTTCGAATGTCATATCAATTACCTCTCGGTTTGCGGGTTGCGGTGTATGGTTGGTGATTCATTTGAACCATTGAACACAGAAAAAGTTGGCGGGCACCGAGGGAGGGGGGAGTCTCCCGGATGCCCGCCGTTTCACCCATCCCCTTGCGGCGCGAACGCCGCTCGGTTGCTGGAAGAATGATCGTTTGGGTGGCGGCTGGTTTCATCACTTCAAGGCCGGGATCCTGACTCCGGGGATCGCGCCAATTATCCCGAAGGTCTGCAAAATCCAGATCAACACGACCACGAACACGACTATATTGAGTAAACTCTTAATAGCCCCGGCCATCGGAATGTAGGTATTGATTAGCCACATCACGAGGCCGACCACGACCAGGATTATTACTATATTGACTAGTGTCACGCGGTCGCTTTCCTTTGTCTATTTTCAGACGTGAAGGCCGCCGTTGATTAGCCAGACGATCAACACGATCATCAGGATCAGCATCACCAGGCCGCCCGGATCGCGGGCACCGTGATGATAGGTCCGATAACCGCCGCCGCCACCGAACAGGATCAGCAAGATGATCAGAATCAACAGCATCGTGATAGCTCGCTCCTAAGTCAGCTGGCGCCTGCTAATGCCAGGTCAGTTGATCGTTTACTCCTGTGACGCCCTCTGCTGCGGCCGCAATGTCGCCGGCATGCTTGGCGTCCCGGGCCGACTTGACCACACCGCTCAAACGGATCTTGCCGTGATCGCAATCGACCGCGAGTGGATAGCCGTCGGCGACGCCGTCATTGGCAAGGGCGTTTTTGACCTCGGTGATTAGCAGAGCGTCGTTCGCACGTTCAGCCGGGGAGTTGTAGTGATGGTCCGCCGTCACGCTGACCGCGTCAGTGCGGCGAAACGCGGAATTCGAGTCGGTAGTCGCCGGTTGCGCGCTGACGTTGGTAGTATGGACAGCAAACAGTCCGCCGCCAACCATTAGCGCGAGCGCAAGTGCCGGCGCGGCTGTTCTTTTTCGATTGGCTTGGTTTCGCATCGCAGAATTTTCCCCGCGCCGCGATCAGTTAGTAGGGCTGACCGTGGTGGACTCGCTGTGATGCGAGCTCGAACTGTCAACCGTGCCCGCGACTCCCGAGTCAGTTGAATTGGCTGACCGGTCGCTCGAGGTGCTGGTGGTCGTGGTCGGCGGAGTGACCATCACTGGCGGCGCCTGCACGACGACCTGAGATGCCGGCGCAGTCGGAACATAAGTAGTGGAGTCAACTTCCTTGGTGCTGGTGCCGCATCCTGCAAGTAACGCAAGGCCCGCAACACCTACGATGCTGATAGCAATTCGCTTGATTGATTTCATTTTTTTCGTTTCCCCTCGCAGTTAAGTTCGTTGGTTTTAATAGAGAGCGCGATTCGCCTGGTTAGAGGCGTATCGCCCCGCGATTAGTTTTTCTCGTGCCCACCGTCGTGGCCGGCACTCGCCTGCCTGTTCTGCTCGGGCCGCTGGTTAGACGAATGTTGCTCGTGACTCGCCTGCTGATGCTGAGCCTGCTGCGGACGCTCCTGCTGCTGATGACTAGCCTGCTGCTGATGACTCGCCTGCTG
>PMOH01000258.1 GCA_003161515.1 Deltaproteobacteria bacterium | reverse complement strand
GTTCTATCTTTCGCGATGACGATCGCGGCGACGCCGGCGCCTTCGGCCGAGCGCATCAGCGCGCCCAGGTTGCGCGGATCGGTGACGCCATCGACGAGGATGATGGGATCGGGCTGATCGGCGAGAATCTGCTCGAGCGGTGTGTACTCGTACTCGCGCATGAGAGCGGCGATCCCCTGATGCCGCGCGGTCGGTCCCGCCAGCCGCTCCAATCCGGCTTCATCGGCGAACTCGACCCGGCCTCCGCCGGTTCTGACGAGATCGATCTCCGCGGCGAAGCGCCGTTCGTCGCCGGATTTCACGTAGAGCACGCGAATCGAGGCGGGCGCCGCTGCGACCAGCTCGCGGATCGGCTCGACCCCGTAAACTATTTCGCGATCGTTGCCGCTTGCGCGATGCGTATCGCGCGCATTTGGATCGACGCGTCGATATTCGCGCGCAGCTGCGGGCGTCGATGCCGGCGGCTTGGCAGGGGACGTCGGAGAATCGCGACGCGGCGGGCGCGGTGCGTCGCGGTTGAAGCGCGGGGTGCGGCTCTTGTCGCGAAAGTCTCTCATCGAAGGGGATTCTATCAGAGCGTCGAGTAAGTAGCGCGCGTCCCCTCGTGTCATCCTGACGAAGCGAGCGACGCGAGCGGCAGGAAGGATCTCGGACAGCTTCGCGCCAGAGAAGCCGGTTCCGGTTTCTGAATCGCGCAGCGGTCCTTTGTGGTTGGCGTCGCGAACGATCCAAGGAACCTAACCCCTAACCCCTTCCGAGGGGGAAGGGGAACCGGACGCGCGAGGAAGCACAACGGGAAAAAATCAGTCGCAAGTTTCAATCGTGTCGGTGAATGTCTAAACTTGGACGTTGCACCAAGTTCGGATTGAACAATGAGAATTCCAGGGTTTGCAATTATCGACCGCTACGTTGCGCGCGAGGTGCTCGCGCCGTTCGCGGTTGACGTCGGCCTGCTCACGTTCGCGCTGGTCACCGGCAAGTTGCTCAAGTTGATGGACATGGTTGTTAATCACGGCGTCAGCCTGGGCGAGGTCTGCGGAATAATCGGCTACATCATGCCAGCCTTCCTCGAACTCACGTTTCCGATGGCAGTGCTGCTCGGCGTGCTGATGGGATTCGGGCGGATGTCGACCGACCAGGAGATGACGGCGGCGCGCGCATGCGGCATCAGCCTTTACCGGCTGGCGATCCCGGTGATGTTCGTAGCGCTGGGGGTGTACGCGGTTTCGAGCTACTTCGCGTTCTCCTTGCGCCCGTGGGCGAATACCAATTTGCGCAACAAGCTCTACGAGCTCAGCCAGACCCGGACCAGTGCCGGGCTGAGGGAAAAAATCTTCAACAGCAATTTCCCCGGGCTGGTGGTTTACGTTGACGAAATGTCCGATACCGATTCGGGCTTGAAGGGCGTGATGATTTCCGACGCGCGCGATCCGCACAATCAGAACACGATAATCGCCAAGCGCGGCGCGATGATCCCCGACCCCAAGAACAAGACCATCACACTGCGCCTGTACGACGGATCGATCTTCGGGGTCGAGCCGCAGAATGACGCGACTCACGTGACCAGCTTCAAGATCTACGACCTCAGCGTCACTCCCGAGGAGTCGCTCGGCGTCGCCGACGTGGAGCCGGACGAAATGACCTANNGAGATGGCGGGCAAATTTACCGTCCCCTTCGCGACGATGCTGTTCGCGCTGCTCGGCATCTCGTTCGGGCTCAAGCCGGCGCGCGGCGGGCATTCGGAGCGCTTCGGCGTGAGCGTCGCGCTGTTCTTCCTCTATTACTCGCTGATGCGGGTGGGCGAGACGCTGGCGCAGCGCGGCCGGCTCAACTCGTGGGTCGCGATGAGCATNNCCCGGCGACATCATCTGGGATCTGGTCGAGCGCTACGAACGCAGCAGGCAGGCGGCATGAGAGTTCGACCGCGCCTGTCGCCGGTGATGGATCGCTTTATCGCGAGCCAGTTCTTCGGCCCGTTCATGGTGTGCCTGGCGGCATTCACGGCGGCCTACTTGCTCGGCGACATGTTCGATCGATTCGACGATCTGATCCGCTACGGCGGGCTGGGATTGCTGGGGCTGGAGTACTTCGCGCTGAAGCTGCCGCTGATCGTCTCGCAAGTTATGCCGGTGGCGTGCCTGGCCGGCGTGCTGCTCGGCTTCGCGCTGCTCAATCGGTCGGGCGAGGTGCTCGCGTGCCAGCAACTCGGCATCAGCCGGCTCGAGATGGCGGTGCCGGTGCTGGTGGTCGCGGTTTTAATTTCGGGTTTTGATTTTCTGATCAGCGAGACGGTGGTGCCCGCGGCGACGCGCGAAGCGAAATACATTTACTCGGTGGAGCTCAAGAAGCGATCGCTCAAGGCGGTGTTCGCCAACCGGCGCATCTGGGTGCGGGTGCGCGACGGCTTCGTGTCGGTCGATACGCTCGACAAAAAGGATTCACAGCTGAAGGGTGTCACGCATTATCAACTCGACGACGATTTCGGGCTCAAGGACCTGCAGCACGCGAACGGCGCGAAATGGAACGGCAGCACATGGCTCGAGAGCGGAGTCAATTCGTTCCAAATCGCCGAGGGCGGCGCGGTGACCAAGACCGCCGACACCCGGCTCGATCTCGGACTGACGCCGGCCGACTTCGGCCTGCTGCGCTTCGACCCCGAGGAATTCAGCCTGTGGGAGCTCGACCGTTACATCGCGGACCTGCGCAGCAAGGGGCTCGACCCGGGCGGCTACGTCGTCGATCGCGATTTGAAGTACGCGATGCCGCTGGCGTGCGTGATAATGGTCGCGCTCGGGATGGCGCTGAGCCTCGATCCGCTGCCGCGCAACCTGAGCCT
Organism: Deltaproteobacteria bacterium; assembly: GCA_003161515.1. GTDB lineage: Bacteria > Desulfobacterota > Binatia > Binatales > Binataceae > Binatus. Next base: position 20,391 of record PMOH01000258.1, on the reverse strand, counting down.
CGGCCGCAGCTTCGGTCTCGCAATAGTCATCGGCTTCGCCTACTGGACCGCGCTGGGAATCACGTCAGCGCTGGGCCGTTCGGGCCTGCTGCCGTCGGTAGTCGCGGCATGGATCCCAAATTTCATGTTCGCAATGATCGCGATTTCAATCTTCCTCTTCGGCGAAGAACGCTGATCGGGATATCAGCGGCGGTCGCGAGCGGCGCGGGCGCGCGCGACGATCTCCTCGACCACTGAAGTCTTGGAATCGGCATAATCCTGCACGTATTTCCAGGTCCGTTGCGCCAGCTCTCGCTTGGTGCGCTCGTAAAGATCGCGGTCCGCATCGTTGCTGCGAAGCCAGTCGCGGAACATCAGTATCTTGTCGATCTCAGGACATCCGAACGAATAAACGTGAAGATTGATGTCGGTGTCGGGACCCTTGAACAGCCGATGCTGATTCCATTCCGGCTCGCGAATCCGGAGCACGTACCCCGCCGACTCCATCGCAGGCACATAGGCCGGCTCGTCGGCAGAATCCGCAACCGCGAGAATCACGTCGATGATGGGCTTGGCAGCGAGTCCCGGAACCGAAGTCGATCCGACATGCTCGAGCATCAGCACACGCTCACCGAGCGCAGCGCGAACCCGGTCCGCCTCGCGGCTGAACAGCGTAGGCCATTCATCGCTGTACTCCATCAACGTGATCGGAGCGTTATGCACTCGCATCACGCCGACATGCGCTGCCTGCATCTCTTCTTCGCGGGTCATGTCGGCCGAGGCTAGCCCCTATTCGGGCGTCTGCTCAAGCGAAGAAGTTCGCCGAGACATTACAGGACCCATCCTCTCTTGACTATGAGAATCAGTTTCAATAGTGGTTAGCGACCACTTCTAGAGCAGTTCGATGAAGCATCGCGCGGCAATGACAAGAACCCTAAGAATTTCGTTTCTTCCGCTGGTTACGCTGCTTATGTTCACGGCGGCTTCATCAGCTTCCGGCGCCGATGATTCGAGCCCGCTCGCGCCAGGCGATGCGGCTGGTCCATGCACTCGGTTCGCCGCCGGTAGCATCGTCACCAACCCGACCGACTTGTTCAGCAAGAACGGTGTCCTGAAGGTGAACTTGTCGTACAACACAGAAACGGATGCGGAGGGCCGCATCTTATACTGCTTCACCACGCCAGACGGCACGGAATCCCCGACTCTTCATGTATTCCCTGGCGACCGCCTGGTAGTAAACGTCACCAACAATCTTCCTAAGCCTTTTGCTTCGAGTGCCCTGCGGATGGAGACATCGGCATCGGACGTGTGTGGCGCATCGTCGATGGGCCCTGACTCGCTGAACCTTCATTTTCATGGCACCAACACTTCGCCGGTTTGCCATCAGGACGAAGTCATCCACACGCTGATCAACTCGGGAGAAACTTTTACCTACAAAGTGAAATTTCCCGACGATGAACCGCCAGGACTCTACTGGTACCATCCGCATGTTCATGGACTCGCGGACGCAGCAGTAAGGGGCGGTGCGTCCGGCGCAATCGTGGTGGATGGTCTCGAGAACGTGCAACCGGCGGTTGCGGGATTGCGGCAACGGATTTTTGTGATTCGAGACCAGTATGTGTCTGGCAGACCGGTGCCCGGCGGTCCGACCGACGTGCCTTCATGGGACTTGACTTTGAATTACGTTCCCATCCCCTATCCCAACTATACACCCGCGATCGTCAAAATTAAGCCGGGCGAAAAGCAGCTCTGGCGGGTTGTGAACGCGTCCTCTGATTCGATTGTCGACCTGCAACTCCAATACGATGGGAAACCGCAGAAGCTGCAGGTGGTTGGCCTGGATGGAGTGCCTACCGGATCTCACGACGGCACGCGGCAGGGCAAGATCGTCAACATGACCGACATTCTTATGCCGACCGCGTCGCGCGCGGAATTTATAGTTACCGGCCCATCCAAGTCAGTGAAGAATGCTGCTTTCGTGACTCTCAATGTCGATACCGGACCGATCGGAGACTTCGATCCGAACCGCCCTCTGGCGACGCTAACGAAGCCCCAGGCTGCAGATGAGGCGCAATTGGAAATGCCGGCAGTCGTCGGCGCGCCGGGGCCGCAGCGCTTCGAGGGGCTGGCGGACGCGAAACCGATGACGCAGCGCACCTTGTATTTCTCCGAAAGTTTTTCGGACGCCCGCCCTAAACCCTTCTGGTTGAACACACAATTCTTCATCACCGTCGAAGGAGCGACACCAGAGATATTTGAACCCTACAACCCACCGGCGATCACGACCACCCAGGGATCGGTGGAAGACTGGACCATCGAGAATCGTTCCCCCGAAGTCCACGAATTTCACATGCACCAGATTCACTTCCTGTTGCTCGCAATAAACGGCGTGGCGGTGCCCAAGGCGCGGCAGCAACTGCGGGATATGGTTCAAGTCCCTTACTACTCGGGCTCCGGTCCTTATCCGAGCGTAACGGTCCGCATGGATTTTCGCGGTCCGGACGTCGGCGACTTCGTCTACCATTGCCACATTCTCGCTCACGAAGACGGCGGCATGATGGCGATCATCAGGGTTCTCCCGCGTGAGGCGGGATGGTTTGGTCCTTACCGTAAAATCCGGACGCTGTTCGCTTCGATCGGCGGATCGGACGTCGAAAAAACCGCAGCGTGGTGCGTGGGCGGCAGGATTGTCGAGCGGGACAGGGGCTATGGACTTAACGCCGCAGGAACAACGCGCGCAATCCCAATTGCCGGCCTGATGTTTTTGCTCCTGGCCGGCGCTATCTTCTGGCGCCGCGTGCCGTAAGCACTCATCCAGAGGTCAGCGCCAATTCGAATCTACTCAGTTCTTGTTGCTGCCGCTCTTGTGACTATAACCGCCGCGGCCATAACCGACTCGCACGCGCAAATCGCCGTGGCGCCGTGGCCGATGTTCCATCACGACATCGCGCATACCGGACTGAGCCCGTATGACACCAGCGCCAACCCCGGCCTGGAGAAGTGGACGTTCGCAACCGGTGCGATGGTGTACTCCTCTCCGACGATTGGCTCTGACGGAACTATCTACTTTGGATCCAGCGACGGCAACGCATACGCGGTGAACCCCAACGGCACCAGGAAGTGGTCGTTCGCAACTTTGGGCGACGTGGCCTGCTCGCCCGCGCTCGGCGCCGATGGGACAATCTACGTCGCCTCCGAGGACACCAACCTGTACGCGCTAAATGACGAGGGCGTGAAGAGCTGGTCATTCGCAGCTGGGGGAGCCTTGTCCTCTTCGCCTGCAATCGGTTCCGACGGCACCATTTACTTTGGCTCCGATGACTACAAGCTCTACGCGGTAGATTCCGGCGGCACGCTAAAATGGACGTTCAAGACCGGCAGTTTAATAGTCTCCTCGCCGGCCATCGGTTCCGATGGCACCATCTACGTTGGTTCCCTCGATCAAAACTTTTACGCCGTAAACCCTAACGGCACGAAGAAGTGGGCGTTCGCAACCGGTGGCAACGTCGAGTCATCGCCGGCGATCGGTTCTGACGGCACCATTTACTTCGGCTCCTATGATGACAATCTCTACGCGCTGAATCCTGACGGCTCGCTAAAATGGAAGTTCGCAACCGGCAGTGGCGTGGACTCCTCGCCGGCAATCGGCGCCGATGGGACCATCTACATCGGCACGGTTGACATCGGCGACGTCGTTTACGCCGTAACCGATGGTGGACAAGGGATGGTTGCGCAGAAGTGGGTATTCAAAGCTGGCGAGGATGTCCAGTCATCGCCGGCGGTAGGCGCCGATGGCACGATTTACTTCGGGTCCGACGACCATAAACTCTACGCCCTGAATTCCGACGGCACTCTAAAATGGACGTTCGCAACCGGCGCGTTCGTCTATTCCTCGCCGGCGATCGGCGCGGATGGGACCGTCTACGTCGCGTCCGAGGACAATAATCTCTACGCGGTGGGCATCCCAAGTCCGACGCCGAGTCCGACTCCGACCATCGCTCCAACCGCCACCGCGACCCCGACGCCGGTGCCGGTAAGGCTCGTGATCAAGCCGAAAGCGCTGAAGTTCGCGAAGATCAGTGTCGGAGCGTCGAGCAAACCGAAAACCGTGAAGGTCTCCAATCCCAAGGGTAAGAAGAACCATCCGGGGTTGCCGGTGTTGATAGAGATGATCTCGAATCCGGGGGTATTCATGCAGACCAACAACTGCCCCCAAAGTCTGGCGCCCGGAGCGTCATGCTCGATCTCGGTGACGTTCACTCCGAGCACGCCACCCACGAAGCAGACTGGAACGCTGACAATCACCGACAACGCGAACGGCGGCACGCAGAGGGTGGGGTTAAGCGGCGTCGGGAAATAGCGGGAGAAAGATTCTTCATCGGCGCGACTACGCGCGCGCACAGCGAGAGGCTATGCGGATTTCATGGTCGCCAACCCAGTGATGAGAATCCGCTCGCGCTAGCCGCCGATTTGGTACATCGAGCGGTCTTGCGTCGAGCGGCCTTCCAACAGGTGGTGACCTGTGGGCTTCATCTCGACGGCGCGCTTGAGGATTCTTGTGACGTCGGCGATTACGTCACTTGAATTTGAGCGCAGGGCTTTGCGGACGTCTAGTTCGTCGTCGTTCAGCAGGCACAGGTGGAATTTTCCGTCGGCCGTCAGACGCATGCGGTTGCAGGTGCCGCAGTACGGCTCGCTGACCGGACTGATGAAGCCGACGACGCCGCGCGCGCCCGCGAGCTGGTAGTTGCGCGATTCGTCGGCCAGGTTCTCCGATGGAAGTTCGGCAAGCGGGCCGAGCACCGACTCGATTCGGCGCCGCGTCTCGATGTTCGACACGTAGCGCTTCATCGACAACGTCGCGCATTCGCCGCCGCCCAGCGGCATCAACTCGATAAACCGCACGTGCCAGTCGCGCTCGAGCGTCAGCCGCGCCAGCTCGACCACATCGGATTCGTTGTAGCCCGCCGTCACCACCGAATTTAGCTTGATCGGCGTGAGCCCCGCCTCTTCGGCCGCAACAATCCCGCGCCAGATTTTCTCGAAACTGCCCCATCGCATCTGCCGCTCGACGGTCGCGGCGTCGAGACTGTCGAGATGCACGTTGATGCGATTCAGGCCCGCGCGCTTCAATGCGGGCGCAAGCTCGGTGAGCAGCAGCGCGTTGGTCGTCAGCGCGAGGCCATGGACGCCCGGCACGCGCGCGAGCCGCTCGACGATCTCCACCAGGTCGAGCCGCAGCGTCGGCTCGCCGCCAGTCAGCCGGAATTTTCGAAACCCCACGCTGACCGCCGCGCGCGCGACGGTCTCGAATTCCGCGGGCGTCAGCAGCTCGTCCTTGGGCAGGAAGCGCAAGCCCTCGAGCGGCATGCAGTACACGCAGCGCAGGTTGCATGCGTCGATCACCGACAGCCGCAGGTAATCTATCTCACGATTGAACGAGTCGCGGGGCACGAATCCATAGTTATTCCAGCAGCCCGGGCGAAACAACTTGGCGCCGATGAGAGAGTCAATCTTGCCAATTCGCCCGCGGCGCCTATTATCATTGGTATCGTGATGAGCAGTTGCATGAACATCGTTGATCGGTTGGGTGGGAAGTCGCTGGCGCTCGCGATCGTTTCATTGGGCATCCTGATGATCGCGTCATCGAGCTACGCCGCGGGAGCCAATCGCGCCGAATCCGACGCGGTGGTTGCCGAGGCGGAAGGCTTGATCATGAAGGCCGGTCAAGCTGATCCGGTCGATACGAAATTGATTCACCAGGCGATGGACAAGCTGCACGGCGCGCTGAAAATCGATCCGCGCAATGACGCCGCATACGTGGACCTCGGCTTCTGCTACGGCGTGTTGCGCGACGGCGAAACTGCGGTCGATATGTACCGCACGGCGACCGAGCTGAATCCGTCGGGCAACAATTTTATCGAGCTGGCGGACATTTATATGCGCGTCGGCGACACCGAGGATGCGTTGCTGGCGGCCAACGCCGGGATAATGAAGGATCCCTCCAACGCGCGGCTCTACAACGCAAAGGGCATGGCGCTGAACGACTTGCAGCGCTTCGACGAGGCCGAAGATGCGTGGGAGGAGGCGCTCAAGCTGAATCCCAATCTGAAAGTCGCGCAGGCAAATATCGACGCGCTAAACGGCGGCCCCAGCGGCCGCGGCAGCATCAGCAAGCATCCCGCGCAACCGCCGGCCTCCAGCGCGATGCACTAAGAAAGCAACTTATGGCGCGTCGCCGACTGACACCAGTACCAGGTACGGGGTCGTCCGATCGTACACGAAGCCATCGACTACTACCGGCTTGGATGAGTTCGCCGCCGCCGCGTTCGCAATCTGAGCGCGCAGTTTCTGGTCTCCGACCACTTCCAGCCGTTTGCTCAAAATCAGGCGATACAAAACTTGTCCCAGCTCGTCGCCTTCATCCAACTGCAGACTGTCGCTCATCGCATCGCCGTTAATCGACATCGGGATATCGCGGCCGTCCACGCGCATCCGCACGATTTGGCGATCGATACTCAGCCCCGATTCGTCCTTCGCGAGGCGTCCGATAATTTTGATCTCGTGGTAATGGTTCGGGTCGTTGGTCGGAAAAACCAGCGGCTGAGGACCATTGGTCGTGGACTCGACGCCGTTAAGGTCCCGTCTGAATGAACGCGGAATCATCATAAACCGGTTCATTCCCGAGGCACCCATCGAGGCCGCCGATCCAGCGCCGCCGGCCCCGAAACTCATCGGTCCCATCGCGACGGCCAACGTTGCCGTCATCGCAAACGTCAGCGCCGCCGCGAATCCCGCGAATGCTTTACTAATCATTTTGATGAACCTCCCGCGATGCGAGCTTGCACTACCCGCCGGTGATCGGACGCTCTGGCTCCGCCACGCAGTACGCGCATCGGCAGAGACTCCTGAGTTGCGGCATCGTGTAGATTGTCTCGTGACCGTCAACCCATCCGATAAAAACCGCAGCCTCGCCCAGGCGTGAAAGCTGCCGCATCCGCATCGACGCCGGCGGCACCTCGCCGCTCAGGTTGCCCTTGCACGCGTCGCACAAACATCCGCGGCGCAAATTCTCCAGCGGAAAGATGCTGTCGTGACCATCGACCCACTGGATGCCCACAGCGTAGCGCCCCACTTCGTGCAGCCCTTTGATCTTCGGAGTCTTTGACTTGATAAGCGCCATCGGTGCAGTCTTTCGCTTAAGTATATCTCCCGTGGCACCGAGTGGGGAGACGTTATTTTTCGCCCGCACTTTTTAAACCTCGTTCACTAAGGAGTCTCGACCATGGATGAAAAAGCAAAAAAACAATCGTTGTTGATGATTCCCTACGGATTGTTCGTGCTCGGCGCCGCGCATGGCGGCAACGCAACTGCGGCGACCGTCAACTGGGTCACGCAAGCCAGCTTCAACCCGCCGCTGGTGGTGGTCGGGATCAAAAAAGACTCGGGTTCGCATGCGATGGTGAAGGATTCGAAAAAGTTCGCGCTCTCGATGCTCGCGCAGGGACAGAAGGGAATCGCGGGCGCGTTCTTTCGTCACGTCGAACCCAAGGACGGAAAATTCGGCGATTTCGCGTTCGAGAAAGGCGCGAACGGCGCGCCGATCATCAGCGACGCGCCGGCGTCGGTCGAATGTGACGTGGTCGGCTTCTATGAGCTTGGCGATCACAGCGTCGTCGTCGGCAAGGTCACCGACGCGCACGTCAAGCGCGACGCCGAAGCACTAACGATGAAAGAAACCGGATGGAACTACGGCGGCTAATGAATCCACAGTGATCCATTCCGCTGAAATCAGAGACGCGCTCGAGCGGCTGACCGCGAATGCCAGTCGCGAGTTGCTCGCCAAGCAGCCGCATTGGGGCGACGCGATCCTATGCGATGGGCTCCTCTATGCTGCGCGCGCGTTGAAATCTGATGCGCCGGTCGATGCTGCGCAGCGATGGTTCGAGCCGAAGCTCGCGGGCGGTCCTCGCACCAGCGGATGGTTCTGGTTCTGGGCGGCGGAAGCGCTGCCGGCGCTGGATTTGTACTTGGACACGAAGGATCCGCGATGCCTGGAATACGCGCGCGCGATCGCCGGCTTCTTGGAACATTCAGCGCCGCGAACTCCCGACGGCGCTTACGTGCCGCATCCACCGGCGCTCGAAGTGTGGATCGACGTCTGTTACTTCACCGCCCCTGCGCTCGCCCTGCTCGGCCGAATCTCGGGCAACGCCGCGATGCTCGAGCACGCGGCGGATCAGATGATCGTACATCGCGATCATCTGATCGATCCGAACAGCGGGCTCTTTTGGCACGTCGCCTATGTCGATCGAAAATCGCATTCGCCGTGCCTGTGGGCGCGCGGCAATAGCTGGTTTTCGATCGCAGCACCGCAAGTGCTCGCGGAAGTCGATGCCGCGGGTGAATCCAAAAGGCTGGCTGCAAAGGTTGAGAAGATTCGCGAGGCGCTGGCGCGTCAACTCAACAAAGTCGTGTCGCTGCAGGACGACTCCGGCTTGTGGCATACCGTGATCGATCGCCACGATTCGTACCTCGAGGCGTCGTCGGCGGCTGGATTTGCGCTCGCGCTCGGTCGCGCGCTGCGGACCCGATTAGTCGGTCTCGACGCGGCTCGTGCGCGCGACGCCTACTCGCGTGCTCTCGGCGCGATATCTTCCAAGATAGATGCGCACGGCGCGTTCACGGGGGTCTCGCAGCAGACGCCGCCGGGAGACTTTGCGTTTTACAACTCGATCGAGGTCGGGACCGCGCCGTTTGCGACCGGTGTGTGCATGATGGCGCTCAGCGAAGCGCTCGAGTCGGACAATGGCTGAGAAAAACAAAAGAGTCGTAGTGCTGCCGGGCGACGATGCGGCGCCGGAGGCGATGTCGGCGACGATGGATGCGTTGCGCGCGCTCAACCTGCCGATCGACTACGTCGAATTTCCGATCGGCGAGAAATGGGTGCGCGGCGAGACCGACGCGGCCGCGCGCAAGGCAATCGACGCGTCCGACACGACGCTGTTCGGGTCCACCTCGGGCAAGACCACCGCAATCACGTATCTGCGATGGGGCAAGCAGACCTTCGCCAACGTCCGTCCGGTGCGTTACTCGAAAGGTTTTGCGAGTCCGCTGGCTAAGCCCGAGGGCATCGACTTCGTGATCGTGCGCGAAAATCTCGAAGACCTGTATCTCGGGCTCGAGGGTCCGCTCGAAGCGCTCGCGCCGCTCAAGCTGACGAGCAGGATCCTGCGCGCGCCGCTCGACACCTCCAAGCGCGGCGTCTATGCGATCAAAGTGATCACTGAGCGTGGGACGCGCCGGGTCGCCGAGTTCGCCTGCCAGCTTGCGATCAAGCGAAAACGCGCGGGCGGTAAAGGCAAGCTCACGTGCACCTCGAAATACAACATGCTGCGCGAGTCCGACGGCTTGTTCAGGAAAGTTGTCGAGGAGACTGCGGCTAGATATCCGGAAATAAAGTATGAGCAGTTCATCGTGGACGATTTCGCGCGGCGCCTCGTGCAATCGCCTCACGATCTCGACGTTGTAGTTGCGCCGAACCTGTACGGCGACATCCTGTCCGACGCCGCCGCGGGAACTATCGGCGGCCTGGGGCTCGCGCCCAGCGGATGCTACGGCGCCGACTACGCATACTTCGAATCGGTACACGGCACCGCGCCCGACATCATGGGGATGAACATCATTAATCCGTCGGCGACGATGCTCTCGGCGGCTTTGATGCTGGACTACCTGGGATTCAGCGCCGACGCGTCGCGCCTCGATGGCGCGGTACGCAAGGTGTACGCCGACGGCCGCGTTCTGACCCCCGACCAGGGCGGCACCGCAAAGACGTCGGAGTTCACGGACGCCGTTATCGCGAACCTTTAGTCACTTCATCTTCATGTGAAACCCTTCGTGGGTTTCACGCGTCCTTAGGCAGGGGTAACTCCTGCACCTTGGCATCCAAGAAGGATGCGGGACTGCGTCCCCGCTGGATATTTGTAAATCGCTAGCCTCAAATAGTCGGCTTGCTATGGTTTTCATTTGAAGCATCGCCGTGCTGACTGGAGAAATACAGTATGATTCCTGATTTCAAGGGCCACCATTTCGTAGAAGAGTTCAAGCCGGGGGAACCGCCAGCGTGGCATCACTGCGAACGATGCGGAGTGAAAGCCATGCTCAGGCCGGACGGCTCAACATTCTTCAACGTCGGTCAAAGGGGCATATTTCACAAGCCCGAAGATCGCATTCCGCTGAACGCTTTGCCTGTGCCGCCTTGCAACGTTGTCCGTCCTGCGTAAGCCGCTCTGGTCCCCGCTTAATCCCGCTGAATCCAGCTGATCCCCGCCAATTGCGGAAAGTATATACTCCCGAAAGAATCCCGGTTCTTTCCTAGAATTCAGTCGGAGCGCAGGTCGCGAAGATTCGTTTGGGAGGGTGAGAGAATGTCCAGTTATAAGTGGCCGCAAGGCCGTTCCGTAAAGATTGCGCCGCGGGGAAATCAGCCTTCTATCAGCCTTACCGTTCATGAGGCTGGTGACGGTCCGGCGGTTGTTTTCTGCCATGGGTTTCCTGAACTGGCTTATTCCTGGCGGCATCAGGTGCCGGCGGTTGCGGCGGCGGGCTTTCATGCGATTGCGCCCGACCAGCGCGGGTATGCGGATTCGAGCGCGCCGCATTCGGTCACTGACTATGGGCTTACCGAGCTGACTGGCGACATGGCGGGATTGCTCGATGCGCTGAAAATCGATCGCGCGATTTTCGTCGGGCACGACTGGGGCGGTTTCGTCGCGTGGGCGATGCCGCTGCTCTATCCGGATCGCACTGCCGGCGTCGTCGGAGTTTGCACGCCGTACATGGCGATTCCGCCGACTGCGGTCATGCGCGCGATGGTCAACGGCAAGGACGAGCGCATGTACATCCTGTGGTTCCAGGAACCGGGTCAGGCGGAAAGCGTGATGGATTCGAAGGCGCGGCTGATTTTCGATCGCCTGATGCGCGCGCCGCTGTCACCGGAAGAATCCGCCAAGCGCATGATGGCGAGCGGCGAGCTGGATATGAACCCGTTCCGGCGTATCGAGGAGTTGAAACCCGAAACCGCGACGATTGTCACCGCCGAAGAACTCGACACCTATGTGCATGCGTACGAGAAGAGCGGGTTTCGCGGCGGTATCAACTGGTATCGGAATATCGACCGCAACTTGCGGGAGCATCCTGAGATTGGGGTCAAGAAACTGGACTTGCCGTGCCTGATGATCACTGCCGAGTGGGACGGGGCGCTGCCGCCGCGGATGGCGGCTGGGATGCCGGCGCTTTGCTCGGATCTCGAGATGCACAATATCGAGCGCGCGGGGCATTGGGTGCAGCAGGAGTTTCCGGACGAGGTGAATCGGACGATTGTGGATTGGTTGAAGCGGCGGTTTAAGAAGTGAGGCCATCAGTGTCGGTTGAACCGCAGAACCCTCACCGCTGGCCGCGATGGGCCAGCCGCCTCTCCCGTAAAGTAAGGCGAGTATGCCGGACTTGACACAACACGCCATCGGTGGTATCTTGCCATCATGGACGTTGAAAAGACAGAAAACGAACACGAGCCGAAAGTCGTAAAACAGTTGAGCCTTGGGGACTTCGATCGGATGTTTCCCGATGAAGCATCTTGCAAGGAATATCTGGTTCAACAGCGTTGGCTGAAAGGCGTCCGTTGCCCGCGATGCGGCAATGAGAAGGTTTATCCGGCTGGCGCAAAGCGCCCGTTCCATTGGGCGTGCCACAAGTGCGGCAAACCGGCCTATCGCTTCTCGCTCTACGTTGGAACGATTTTCGAGAATACAAACTACCCGCTGCGGACATGGTTCAAGGTTCTGCACCTGATGCTGGTTTCCAAGAAGGGAATCAGCGCGATGCAGATTCATCGGATGATCGATTCCGGTTCCTACAAAACCGCCTTCTATATGTGCCATCGGTTGCGCGCCGGACTGAGCGATCCCGACTTCCGACAACTCATGGGAATCGTGGAAGTTGACGAGACGTATATCGGCGGGAAAGACAAGAACCGCCACATGGACAAGCGGCATCACGTTCGCGGCACTGGCGACAAAACTCCGGTTATCGGCGCGATCTCCCGCAAAGGCAACGTGGTCTGCAAAATGATTGAGCGAGCCGATATGCCGACACTGCATCGGTTCGTTCACGAAGTAGTGGACAAAGATAAAGTCTCGCTGGTCGCGACCGATGAACACTCCGGTTATCAGTACCTTTCGCGATGGCAGAAGCTCACGCACGAAACGGTGGGCCACAAGCATGGCGAGTACGTGCGCGGCATCGTTCACACGAACAATATGGAGAGCTTTTGGAGTCTCTTGAAACGCGGGGTTATCGGCACCTATCACAACGTGAGCAAGAAATATCTGCCGCTCTACCTGAACGAGTTTCAATTCCGATTCAACAATCGAAAAGAGAAAGACATTTTCGGGAAAGCGGTAGCAGGATGCTGAAGCGACCTGACTGGCGGGCGCTTCAGCGTTCGCCAGCCAGCAAACCAACGCAACTCGAATTGTTTCCGAGGGTGAGGCGTTATGTCCAAAGCAGGCGATAAGGCCAAGAAGATCATTCACTTCTACTGCTACAAATGCCGCGCCTACGAATTGAAATCGAGTCCGCACTATCGAGCGCAGAAGCAGAGATTCGCGCGTCGAAAACGAAAAACAGATGCAAAGTGATTCTCTGCTGTGGTGCCTCATGGCCGATGAAAAAGGATTCGTAAAGTGGCCCGAACCCGCCGCCGCGAAAAAGAGACTGCGCAATTTGAACGCTGAGCGCCTGCTCTTATTTCTCCTAGCGATTTTCCTAGCTACCAATTTTTTCTCAGGGCTGTACGAAAGAAACGCCTATACCGATCATCAGGACGCCGAATCCGAAATTCATCAAACGAGTACCGTCACGCCCGTAAAACGTCAGGGTCCAACCGTACCAAAACAAGAGGCCGCCGAACGCGCCGACCAGGAATCCGCACCAATGGAGAAGTACGAGTTCTGGTCTCTCATCCTGACTGCTTTCATCGTTTACATCACGGCGAAATACACTCAGGCGGCTTATCTGCAACTGGAAAAGCTTAACGAGAGCGTCGGAGCAGCGACGCGAAGCGCGAGGGTTGCCGAGCGAGCTTTGACCGAACTGGAAGTACCATGCGTTTCGATTGCTGAAATAATTCCTCACGTTCTCGATCAAAGCGCGACCACGCCCAAAGTTCAGAAACATCCTTGGATTCAATATACGTTCCGAAATGACGGTAGATCGTTTGCTAAATTGACTTCGGTATTCGGCGTCCTCCGTCCACATTCTGAAATTCCTTTCAAGCCCGACTACACTGGCCTCGGAATAGACCACGCGGTCTTTTTCATTGGTCCGAACTCCACCAGTGGGAAAGTGGGCTGGAGGGCTATCTGTCCGATAACGATCACCGAGGACGATTCCAATTCGCTCCTTCAACAAAAAACCGCGCTCATCTTTTGCGGTTTCGTGCGCTACGAAGATGCGTTCAGAGTGAAATGGATAAGCGGATTCGGATGGCGCTGGCATCCGCATGACAACGGCATGTACCTGATGGGCGATGACCGCTACAACTATTCCCGCAAAGATGAGCAGGACGCCGACCTGTCCAAGCCAGAATAACAGGCTTGTGGCTTGTGTCAAGTCCGGCATACTCGCCTAAAGTAACGGGCGAGGTAAGACTCGGATTCGGCCGCGCGTGAGACTACTTGGTGTAGTCGAAGATTTCGTGCTCTTCGGTCAGGAAGATTGATGAGCGCTCGAAGTCTATAAATTTCGATTCGTCTTCGAGCAGCGCGCGGGCTGCTTCTGCCCGTTCCTGTACTGCGCCGCCTCCGCTGAAATCTTCGAGCGTGTCCCACCATACTTCGGTGATGCCGTCGGCGGTCTCGTGCATCTTGGGGCGGGTGCTGCGGATTTGTTTGCCCGCGTCTTCGGAGATGGTGTGGCTCTGCACGTATTTCTTCGCGCGCATTGATTTGGCGAAGCCGCGGACCAGCGGCCCGTGCTTCTTCAGCCAGTACTCGTGGAAATCTTTTTCGGAAATGTCAGCGCGCTTTCGAACAATGTAAACGAGTTTGATCATGGCATCCTCACATTGCGCGTAGTCGATCGAGAATCGTTTCGTCAAACATTTCGGCGGGCAGGACATCGGGTCCGATGAAGGCAGCGGGCTGGATGTCGGGGAAATTACCGCGCAGGCGCTCTTCGCGGACTCTCGCCCGCCGCGCGCGGCCGCGGTCGCCGAACTCGACGTTCAGTATCGAGAACGTCGAAGCCGTCATCCTGAGCCGGCGCATCCGCTCGCGGCGCTCTTCCGCGTAGGGTCGAAAGAGATCGGGCGTCCAGTTGCGATTTTCGAGCATCAGGTCGCGCACGATGCGCACGTCGCGATAGCTGATCGACAGCCCCTGCCCGATGATCGGATCGTTGTGGCCGGCGGCGTCGCCAATCAGCACTACGCCCGCGACGTACGGCACGTCGGTCCACGTGTCCTCGTTGCCGTAGGAATTGCAGGGGCCCGACGCAGTGCCGTTCGCCAGGTACTCGCTGCCCGGGACGCTTGCGAGGTGGAACGCGTCGAGGAAGCGCGCCTGGTTGTCCGCGCCGGCGAAGCGTTTCTTGTCCTCATTCGGATAGCAGATGTAGAGACGGACGCGCTCGGCCGACTGCGGGAACGCGAGAAAGTTGACGCGCGCCTCGCTGCCGAAAATCTGCAAGTCGGCCGGCCAGCCAGTGGTGTTATCGACCAGCATCCCGGCCATCAGGTGATGCGTCGGATCGCGATGCTGCTCGATGCCCACTTGCGAGCGAACGACTGAGTTGCGGCCGTCGGCGCCGATGACGATGCGCGGATTGAACTTGCGCTCGCGCCGGTCGTGCCTGAAGCGCACTTCGGGCGCGCTTCCGGCGACGACCTGCAAATCGGTCACGCCGCGAAGCAGTTCGGCGCCTGAGGTGGTCGCTTCGCGGTTGAGCAGGTCGCACATGTCGGGATGCCGCATGCACAGCGGCGGCTTGAAGCCCGCGCCCTCGAACGCCTTGAAGTCGAGCGGCTGCGATTCAGCCTCGGCCGGATCGATATCGTCGCTGTAGCCGATGTGGCGGCCGAGATGATGGCCCCCGGCCGCGATCAAGGTGTCGTACAAGCCGAGACGCTGCGTTTCCGCGACGCCCCACGGCGCGAGCCATTCGCCGCGAACGTGATCGACATGCACCAGCGACTTCTCGAGGAGCGTCACGGTGATGCCGGCGCGGGCCAGCACTGTCGCGAGCGCACTGCCGCCGATTCCAGCGCCGACGATCACGACCTCGGGGTTGGTGTACTTTTCCATGCGGCTCAGTTCACGACGGTGTCGAAATGTGCGGTTTCGATTTTATCGGCGCGTTTGAATTGTAGAAAAATCCGGTAGTGCCCGGGCTTGGGGAAACCATAGGGCATCGACAGCTCGGGCGAAACAGCTGGCTTCGTGTCGGACATATTCATGCCCGCCATCGAGTCGGACTTGGCGCTCGCCATCATCAGCGCAGCCATCGGAACTGAGCCTGACGGATGGATGTGGGCGAACACTTGCAGATCGGCGCTCATGATCTCGGCGTGCGCCGCCATTCCCATGTAAGGTTCCAGGCCGGTCGCGGGCTTGCCGTTTTGATCCTGCACTTCGAAGCGCAAGATCGTCGGCACGTTCGCGCGAAGCGCGGCGCCGTCGCGATGCCAAACGACGCGCGTGCCGTCATCGAGCACGTCAATTGCCGAATCAGTGGACGAAGATAGCGCGGGCGCATTGCCACTGCTGTCGTCACCGCTCAGCGGTGTGCCGGTTATCTGCGGCAAGTCGATCGAGCCGACGAGCGTCCATGGAAATCCGGATTGGTCCACGATGTCCGCGAACATGCTGTAGTTGCCGGGTTCGATCGACGGCAGCGCGGCGACGAATGAGCCGTCGGGCTGACGAGTCGGATGCAAATGCCAGATGCGGTCGAGCGCAGGCGCGTGCACGAGAAACAAATGCATCAGGTGGCCGTGGTCGGGCACGATTCCGTCCATAACTTTGTATTTCAGCCACGCCTTATCGGTTGGCGATGGGCGAATCGCGAGGCGGTTGCCATCGACGATGCTCAGCGCCAGTTTCGGCGGCTTGAACAGCGCGGTGATCGCCGCGTAGTGCTGCGCGTCGGAGTTCCACCATGCGAACGCGAGATAGAAAAGCGTCGCGACAATGCCTAAGGCAATCGCCGTCGCGCGTAGTCCGCGGCGCTTGAGCTGAGGCGTGATCGGATCACCCGGCGCGAGGCGCGATTCGCGAGCCGCCGCGCCGACGATCGAAATTGCGCCGATCGCCAGAACGATCGCGAGCGTCAACAGCAACGCGCCCAACGCCGGCGGCATCGGGAGCATCTTGCGTGCGGCTGACGGCACCGGCACCGACATTTGCGCGGGACCATGCGCGCCGGCGACGTTTATCACCACTCGCATCGAGCCGTACTCCATCAGCCAAAGGCTCGAGGTGAATAGATGCGGATCGATGGGGGAGCGCTGGGCAGCGTCGGGNNACGTCGGCGACGCCGGGGATTACGGCGGGGACGTTGACCGTCACGAACAGGTGATAGGGGCCTGCGTCGCCTTCGTAGAAGACGTTGGGACTGCCGACGTGGGCGTCGGCGGGGAGTGTGAAGCGGAGCACGGCGACGACTGCGAGTATCGCGGCGCGGCGTATGAGAGTTATGAGGGATGCAGGATGGGAGCAGAATCTCGAGGCGCGCGCAAAAGAACGCGCTATATAAGGACCCTCACCTTCGATCCTCTCCCTTACAGGGAGAGGGGAAGAACTCGGAATCTGCTTATTCATACCACCGGGAGTGGTCGCGCGATGGATGCACTACCATCGGTAGCTTCGTTTCGTCAGAAAACGTTTTTTTCTCTCGCGGAGCAGGAGCACCGGATTTTCGGGTGTGGACCGGCGAGGGTGAGACATTCTGGTGGGCGTCCATGCCTTATATGTAGCGCACAAAATTTATCAGCATAAGGCCGGAAAGTTCATCCCCCGACAAGGGTGGAGCGCTGCGCGATTTCGGAGACCGGAACCGGCGGCGCTTGCGCGCCGCTGTCCGAGGCCCGTTNNTCGCGTTGCTCGGGTCGTCAGGGTGACACCAAAACGCGAAGTTGTCCGCTCACTTGGAGCGGCGGCGGGCTGAGGGTTCTGTCTTGTGCAGAAAGCTCGTGAAGCCATCGGCAGGTGGCGCGATCGAGTTTTGCATCATGAGCAAACTGATTTGCCCCCGGTGGTATTCACCGTGAACTGTCACGTGCATCAGCATTTCTTCGCATGACATGCGGCCCGGGAGGCCATCGGTAAAGGTAAAGTCGATGCGCTCGGCCAACTGGGTTTCATCCAGACGTGATACGTAGTCGAGGTACCACTGATCGCTGGTGTTGATCGCCGCGGATAATTCTTCCAGCGATGGCGCCTGGCCTGGGTTGGGCGAGGTGTATCCGTGCTCAGCTCGCCGCAGGTTCGCAGCGAAAATTCGGTCAACAGCATAGGTGTGGTTGAGGATTCTGATAGCGATCTCCTTTGCGGGAGAGGCATCGTCAAATTGTCGCATCGCCGCGAGCATCTCGCTGTTGGCCTTTGCCTTGTAGCTGAAGACCCGTTCAAGCGTGCTGACTTGATCCATCTTCTTACTCCATTTCCATCAGACTGGTTGCGAAGGCTTCCTTGCGGTCACCGTGCGGGCGGGAGGGAACGTCCAGAAATTGAGACTGGAGATTTCGACCTCGGTCATATGCGACTTGCGCAACTCGTCGGCGTAGAGGGGGCGCCGTGAAGGTCGGAAATCGCGACCTGGCCGCCTTGCTTGAGGGTGCGCACGATTTCACGGATGGCTTGGCGGCGTCCTTCGCGGCTGACAACGTTGTGGATGGCGAAGTGGGCGAGCGCGGCGTCGAAACTGCGGTCGGCGAAGGGCATTTCGCGCATGTCTCCGTCATGAACGCTGACTCGATCCGCGACTCCCTCCAGCGCGGCATTCGTTAGCGTGGCTTCACGCGAGTTGTCCGACTGCTGCCAATTCGACCACAGATCGATGCCTACCGCGTGACCTCGCGGCAGCATCTTTGCGGCGGCGATGAGCAGGAGCCCGTGGCCACAACCGACATCGATCACGGTTTCGTCTCCGCGGAGCTTCAGGCGCGCGAGGATGCGATCGCGTGCGTGGAGTTTACCGAAGCGACTACTGGCGAACATGAGAGTCGCGAGGATCAAACAGCAAGAGCCAAAAGTTTGAAGCGCATAAGCCAGGCCGAGGTGCCGGCTCAAAGTCCATCGCACGAGAATGAGACCGCCGATTGCCGCCGCCAGACCAACGATGAACATCGCGCGAACGGCTCTACCAGCGTCGAGACCATAGTCGGGCGTTTGTCTGCTCATAGACCTGCTGCCTGCCGGTGGGGAGATCGTCGTGACTTGCGTTCTCATGATGGACAAAATACAAGCGATCGCTCATAATTGTAACCTCGCATTTCGAGGCTGATGCACGTGGCGCGGAAACTTCATATACACCCCAGAAAATCGGCCTCTCAAGGGCGATCGCGTGCAACCGTCGATGCGCTTCTGGAAGCGACTGCTCGCGTTTTACTGAAGGAAGGATATGACCGGGCGAGCACCAACAGGATTGCCGAAGTGGCGGGCGTCAGTATCGGTTCGCTGTACCAGTACTTCCCGAGCAAGGAGGCGCTGGTGGCCGCGGTTATTGATCGCCATACGCAAGAGATTTCCGAGGTCACGCGCAAGGCGCTGGTCAAGGCGGCGGCGCTCCCGATCGAGGCTGCGGCGCGGGAATTCGTTTCAGTTGCAATCGACGGTCACCGCGTCAATCCCAAGCTGCATGGCGTCCTTGCGGAACAGATCCCACATGTTGGGCGGCTGCAAAATATCGAGGCTCTCGAGCAAGAGGGTTATGCGCTGGTGCGAGCTTATCTCGAGGCGCATCGAGATGAGATCGATGTCGCCGATCTCGATCTCGCGGCCTTTGTCCTGGTGACAGTGGTGGAAGCACTGACCCATGCCGCGGTCCTGCGTCGCCCGGACATCCTCAGCGACGAGAAAGCAGACAGGTTTGTGGATGACGTGACGCGGCTGCTGGTGCGGTACCTGGGAGCGTCGTGATCTTTGCGCCTGCGCAAAACTAAAAGGAGCGCTGCGCGATTTTCGGAGACCGGAACCGGCTTCGCGTCCGCGAAGCTGTCCGAGGTCCATTCCTCCCGTCGCGTTGCTCCCGTCGTCAGGATGACACAAAAAAACGCCCGCTTTACCCGCTTCGTCGTGATCAGCGACGGAAGGAGCGGGTCTAGCGGCGGGCTGTGCGCATCCAGTTGCCTAACGCCATTCCTAGCGAGCAGAAGATTATTGACATCGCTAGTGCGATCATCATTCCTGCTGTGAAGGCGGTGGGGGTCTTGTCAAGCGGGGCGAAGTGGTACGGGTTGTAGAGCAGGTTGGCGGGGTCGAAGAAGGCGAAATAGTTGGCGCCGAAGATTGGATTGCGGGCGTATGGCGAGATTAGGAAGTCCGCGAAGGGCCATTGCGCGGCGACGAAGGCCGCGATGAAAACGAATCCCGCATAGATTGCGGATTTCCAGCTGCCCCACTTCTCGCCCATCCACGCGCGCAGGAGGTCGAGCGCGAATGCAGGCGCGATCACCAGCACCGGGAACCATAGCGGGACCATGTGCGTGACGTTCTGATAAACCGGGCCGAGCTTGGGCGCCGCAGGAAAGAGCGGGAAAATCCACAAGAACGCCAAGAAGAGCGCCGTGTACATCGCGGCCATCGCGGTGGCGGGCCAGCGTTTTTTAGAGACCACGGAGATTGCGATCAGTCCAACCGGGAACGCGGTCGCGACTGCGCGATAGAAGCTCGCGCTGTGCATGAATTCGGTCGGCGTCGATTCGAGGATGAACAGCGCCGAGCCGGCGACGACGATGCCGCCGATCGTCAGCAGCAGCCAGTCGAGTTTGCGCTGATAGGCGCCGGTCGCGCGATTGAGATGCGCGCATACCAGCAGCATCGCGCCCAGCTCGATCATGAGCTCGCCCATCCCGAGCATCGAATGCGGCAGGCTGACGATTTTCACGTCGAGTCCGTAGGCGTTATGCCACCAGTTGTCGAACGGCGCCGAGGTGAGCATCGCGAACCCGCCCCACGCCGCCATGAAGCATCCGAGCGGGCCGCGAAAGCCGAGCACGGAGACGCTCGCGTCCTTGGCCTCCTGCGACGAGCCGAAAGTGGTCGTGAGAATTGCGTATCCGCTGGCGATGCCGGCGAGGACGCCTGCGAGATAAATCATCATGTGCGCGGGCGTCCAGAACGTGTCGCGGCCAAT
>PMOH01000507.1 GCA_003161515.1 Deltaproteobacteria bacterium | reverse complement strand
AATCAAGTGATCTGCCCTTGCCCGCTCTCCTTGATCGCCCCCAACACCGCCTCCCCCTCCCCCGCCGCCGCGATTCCCAACTTATCCAGTATCGTCTTCTGCCCCACTCGCAGCCCGCGATCCGCCAGCATCGCGACCACCTCCGCAAACAGTTTCACATCGCCGTCATCCGGCAACGCCAACTCGAGCTTCGGATATCGCGTCTGCGCTCCCATGTTCAGCTCGACGATCGGACGCACCAGGTCGCGCGCGAGTGTCGCCGCCAGTCGCCGCGCATCCGCATTCAGAATGTCCCGACGGACGCCCTCATGCACTTCCGCTGCCGCCCGCGAGCCTCCACCACTAGGCATTTCAGTAGTCAATGTCTGCCCGAGCACTGCCTTACTTACTTGCGAATCTAGGTATTGGCAAAAGCTCTGATATAGTTCCGAACTACCATTCTGATGCGCCTCAGTAAACTCTATTACCATCGACTCCGGCATTATCGCCGCCGCATCAGTGCCTATTCGTGATACTGCATTGAGTAATGCGAGTTTATCCTGTTCTGAGGCGCCCGGATGGTATTTGCCGACTCTCAAGGGCTGCCCGAATACCTCAGTGAACGTTACCCAGTCCTTTAGTACGTAGTTCTTGAACAGGTACGCCCACCCCGCCGCGCGCGCCAATCCTCCGCGAATCGGCAGTCCGGCTTTCGCTTTTGCAAAATGGGTCACGAACTTGAACGGTGCCAGCGGCGCAGTCATCGGCTGTATCCCGATTCCTGGACTCATCGCCGCGTACATCCCACCGCCCCCGAAATGCCGCGGGAGCCGCGTCTGCGCATCGTTCTCGGCCGGAACCATCTCACCCTTCAGGGTGCGCACCAGTAGCTCTTCCCCCGATATCCAGTCGAACGCAAACCAGCGCGGGTCGCGCCACTTTAACTGCGCGGGAAACCATTCTCTCCCAGCGGTATTCCAGATTATTTCAGTCGCCGAAAATCCCTTGCCGACCGCATCGAGCACGTCGAACAGCACGCTGTCGAGCTGTATCGGCCCATCGCAAATCATCTCTCGTACCATATCCGCCGCGCGCTGATCTTCCGCGCTGTTCGACGCCGCCCGCACGATCAGATCCAGTTGCGCCACCGCATTCTTGCGAGTCCCCAGCACAGCTAGGTAATGAAGATCTTTCTCCTCCATATCCTCGGCCAGTTCGAGGTACAGGTACGGGTCTCCCATCTCCGACTGCTGCAGGATTCCCGTCAATCGTTCCGGCGTAAGACCGATCGACGGATGCATCGTTGAATATATATTTCGCACCCCAGCCATCGTCGGCGCCGCCTGCTCTTCGCGCAACATCCCAGTATCAACTTCGCGCCCGTAAGCATCATAGAGTGTCATTGATCTTCTCCAACGGGACTAGTCAGTTCGGTTTTCCTTGGATGCGGCCTCGCCAACTTTCAAAAACCATTCGCCCCCGCACCGATGACACGGCTGCGGCAGCCGAATGAGCGCAAGAATAAACTCGTACCCGCACTCTTCACACTTCCATCTCCAGTAGCTATTCATGTTCATCTGCCGACGCACAGACCCCTAAACCCACCTAAGCGCCAGCGACTGGCGACAATGTCGCCAGCCGCGAGACAGTCCCCCACCAACTTCTAACAGGGACGAAGTCCCGCATCTTAATACTGGGTGCAGGGGTCACCCCTGCCGCGGAAGCGTGAAACCCGCGCAGGGTTTCACATTCAATAACGTTCCTCAAAATCCCCTCCCCCTTCCAACCACGTTCTCATCCTCGACCGGCGCCGCGCCAAACGGATTCCCCCGACCCTCGAAAATCTCCCGCTTCCCCAACCCGCGCGCCGGGATATACGCGATCCTTCCCACCTCCGCGCGCGACGCGAAGAACGCCAGCGCCGCCGCCATCGCCGAGTCGCCATGCCTCCCTTTGCCGTCGCTGCCCGCGCGCCGTTCCGAAATCTTCGCCACGCCTTGCTCGAGCACGATCGCGCGATGGTCCGACAACACGTCGGCGTCCTTCGGAATCTCGATCGTGCCGTCCTCGAACGCCGCCTTGTAGCGAGGCATATTTTCGCGGTACCACCCTTCCGACAGCATCACCTGCACGATTCGCGCGCCGTAGCGCTGCGCCGCGGTCTCCGCCAGGTATTGTCCGTTGCCGCGTGCGTCCATCGCACCGGTCGTGAAGCGCGGCAAGCGGTCGATAATATAAAAAAGCACCTGCTCCTGGTTTCGAAACGGAATATTGCGCAGCTCGACCACGAACGGCGTCCGCCGCGTCAGGTCCTGCCCGATCTGCAGCGGCCAGATGACAGTCAGATCCCCCGAACGCCCGAAGTCTTCGCCGAAATAACTCGCGAGGTTTGGATCGAGCGTCGCCAGCACCGGCGCGATATTGTCCTCGCACCACGCCTGCGTCTCGGAGTATCGATGTGCTTCCGGACGGCCTGAAAATTCCGCCGGCTGTTCCCATCGCAGGATCGGTATCCCGGCCTTCATCCGCGCTTCGATCAGCACCGAGCTGAGGTACGCGCCCGACGACGCGCGCGGAATACAGAACAACTCCTCACCGACATTGTCGGCGTAATAGTCAATTATCTGCTGACGCCACTCGCGCTGCTTCTCCTCAGTCCACTCGTTTTCGCTCTGCTCGCAGATTTTTTTGTATAGTCCGTCGGCCAGGGCCTCATCAAATGTAGTGCGGTGAAGTGAGTATGGGCGCCTACCCGCGCGAATCTCACTGACTAGTTCATTGAATGCACTATGCGCGCCGTTGTGAGTACTTATTATTCGTACTAGTCCGCCCCACATGGTAAACGCGAGCGCCGCTTTCAGCAGCCCGGGCAAATCTTCATGGAACGCGGCCTCGTCGATCACCGCGCATCCGTCCTTGCCGCGCAGATTCGACGGCCGCGACGACAGCGCCACGATTTTGTGCCCCGACGCGAACCGAATCCGATACGCCAGGATATCGGTGCGCTCGTCCTCGAGCACGATTTCCTCGACCGCCTCCGCCGCCCGATTGAACCGCCGCGCCCATCGCGCCGCCGCCTCGATGAACTCGAGCGCCATGTCCTTGTTGTAGCCGATATACCATCCGTCGATCCCGGCTCGCCCGGTGGTCGCGGCGCCCAGCGCGCGGTCAGCCGCCTCAGTCCAGGTGATCCCAATCCGCCGCGATTTCTCGCTAACCTTGACCTGCGACTGATCAGCCAGCCATCGCCGCTGATAAGGAAGTAGTATTGAGAGAGGTTCACTCATTAGTTAGTTGCTATTCCCGGAATTACCTCTCCCTTCGGGAGAGGTCGACGCGAGTCCGCGAGTGTCGGGTGAGGGCGCACGCATCCATCTCGATGCCGCGACCCTCACCCGTCCGACGACATGAATGTCGTCTGACGACCTCTCCCGATTTGCGGCTTGCGACTCTGTCGCCAGCCGCGGGAGAGGTAATTTCAGCATCCCCAACCACCCCCTAAATCTCCATCAACACTGCCTTAATCTGCTCCGCCGCATCCTTGCTCAGCCCCTTCGCCTGCGCCTCATCGACCTTCTTCTCCGCCTCCGCCACGTTCGCCCGCGCCCGCTCCGCCCACTTGCGATGCTCGGTCTCGGCCCGCGCCAGTCCCGACACGCTACGCGCCAGCGCCGTGACATTCACCGGCGCGACCGTCGCCTCTTCCGCGTTCGCATCCCCTGTCTCTGTTTCATTCGTAGCTGACAGCACCTCGAACAACCGCGTCTGCACCAGCCTCATCAGCGCGTTTTGCATCTGCTCGTCGTCGCCTTTGAATTGTTCGCAAACGATTCGCGCCTGCTCCGTCGCTATCCGCACCGAATCGAGCCGCCGCTCGAACTTCTGCCCATACTTGTGAATCGCCGCATGCGAGATCTCGAACCCATTGTCCCCCAGCCACTTCGCCAGTTGCCGGCAGCTATGCAGCGTGCCCTCGGTCAACATCCGGTCAAGCTCTTCCTTCAAATCCGGCGGCAACTTTTTTATTTTCCAGGTCTTGAATGGAATCGGATCGATCGGCACCCGCACAGGATGTCCGTCTTTCTTCCCCTCTCCCTTTAAGGGAGAAGATGAAGGTGAGGGTCGAGTTAGGGTGTCGCGTTCCGCGCCACTGATTACCCGCCTCGCCCGCTTCTGTTGCGGGAGAGGCCGCGCCTCCGGCGCGGGTGAGGGGAGTTCAGCGCGCGTCTTCTGCGCGCGACTTAAAATTCTTTTCTTCTTCATCCCACCCTCACCAGTATTTGCGCGGGCGGGCGACGCCGGCTGGCGATGGGAAGTTGTACTCGACGACGTCAACCCCGTTGGCGGTCAACTTTGCGAACCACGTTTCCGTGTCTTCGCATTCGAGTTCGATAAGCCCTAAGTCGCGAAGGTAGGAGAGCTCCCGGCGCACGGTGTTGAGCGACAGCGAGAGCTTGATATCGGCGAGCACGCGCCAGATTATCTGTTCGGAGACCGCTATCGGACGTCCCGCGTCGACCACGCGCAGCATCCGCCATCGCGCTTCCTCGCGATTCTTTTGTTCGAGGTCAATTGCGTCCGGCATACATCCTTTCCTTTATCTCACCGATTTGCTCGCGCATTTCTTCGCGCATCGCGTCCAACTTCGCGTCCAGAGTTCCGCTGAATCGTATCCAGTCCTCGCGGCGCACGTACTCGAGCGGCATATTCACGCGCAGTTCAGTCAGCGCGTTTTCCAGATCGGCAACCCGGCTCGAGTCGCGCTCACGCTGATCGTCGCGATGCTTCAGCAGCCATTGGATCGTGCTGGCATTGACCGCGACGAACGCGACGACGACGGCGGCCCATCCCGCGGCGTTGCCCCATTCCATTTACGGCGCTCCTCTTTTCAGTATTAAGGCCGCGCTCCGTTGTCGCGCGCATAACTGAGAGAGGAACCTAACCCCTAACCCCTTCCCATAGTGGGAAGGGGAACCGGAGTTTCGTCGGAATCGCGCCGTCCTATCCCCCTCACCCCCTTTCCGACGCGGAAAGGTGGAACAGAAGCAGAGTGGTGGCGTTCTCTCCCCAGAACCTGAGAGCGAAATGTCGTCCTCGACGTTTCGCGATTCCTTGTCATTGGGTGCAGGGGTCACCCCTGCCGAAGGATGTGTGAAACCCACCGCGGGTTTCACATTCAATTCGTTCCTTCCGCCTGCCGCGTTCATTTTTCCACTGTCAGCGCTTTGGCGCCGATTCCTGCTCGGTACAATTCGATTCCCGACGCCACCATCTGGCGCAACGTGCTTACTGGGATCTGCGACGCGTCGAGGCCTTCCGCATTGACGCCCGCCTGCGCCATCGACTGAATGTCCATCCACGATGCGTCCGATTGCAGGTCGTCGCCGGGATGCTCGGTCGCATAGATCGCAACTGCGATACCGATCTTGTTCCTGATAGTGGCGAACATCGGGGCGGTCACCGCCGGCATCGCACGCGCGATATTCGCCGCCACACTTACTTCGACATCGGAGTTAGGCGCAGCATCGACCAAACCGAACGGCAAGGACTTGAACAACTTCGCGACCTCCGGCGCCATCGCTTCCGCGATGACCGGTGCGAGCCGCGCAACGATTGCTATCGCCACTGCGCTTGCCATTTTCAGTATTAAGAACGCGCT
>PMOH01000369.1 GCA_003161515.1 Deltaproteobacteria bacterium | reverse complement strand
GTGCTGTTGCTCGAGCTATGCTCGCTGGTGCTGCCACTGGGCGAGTTGTCGCTCGACGACGACGAGCGATGTTCGCTGCTCGTGGTCGCCGGCTCCGCGACTACTACCGGTGCCGGCGCCGCTACGACCATCGGGGGCGGCGGCGCAACGACGATAGGAGCCGGGTACACAGCAACCGGCCCCGGCGCCGAAGTTGTGGTCTGGCTGGTCGTGCTGGAGCTGTCAGTACTGTCGGCGAATCCGACCGCTGTGCTGCCGAACAGCACCGCGACTCCGAAAGCCAAAGCTGCAGTTTTGAATGAGTGTTTCATAAATGAGTCTCCGTTAGTTCTTCGAATGACGCGTTCGATTCAGAGTAAGGTCGCGTCGATCAGAAGGACAAGGACGCGCGCGCTGCTGATTGCAGTTTGAGTGCTACGGAGCACTCGCAATGTAGATATGTGGCGCGGCTCGCATGTGACGAGGCTTCTCAACGCCGCTTGCATGGCGGGATCACACTGGATCAGGGATGAACTTTTAAGCCTGACCGCCCCGGATTTTCTGTGCTACTCATAACAATATGGATGGTCGTCAGGATCGCCCTCCAGTGCCGGTCGCCGTGCCCATCGTAGTGGGGCGGGCCGCCGTGCCCGCCCTCCCTGCACGAAAAACAATTTTTGACGGAACGAAGCTACCCCTAGTGGTCCAGCCTCCAAAAACCACAACATATGGTGTGAAATCACCTTTTCCGCCCGAACTCGACCGCCCAGAATCGCCCCGATCCTGAAGTGAAACCCCTTCGCATCATCCTCTGGATCGCCGTCGCCAGCCTCGGCGCGTCCGCACTCGGCGTCCTCGCCCTCTCGCGCGGCGAGGAACCGAGCGTCCTGTGGTTCGTCGTCGCCGCGGTCTGCGTCTATTCGCTTGGCTATCGATTCTACTCACGCTTCATCGCCGATCGCGTGCTCGAACTCGACGACGCGCACGTCACGCCCGCCATCCGCCTCGACAACGGCCGCGACTACGTGCCCACGCAAAAGTGGATCACCTTCGGCCATCATTTCGCCGCAATCGCCGGCCCCGGTCCGCTCGTCGGTCCCGTTCTCGCCGCACAGTTCGGCTACCTGCCCTCGACTCTGTGGATCATCATCGGCGCCGTGCTCGGCGGATGCGTCCAGGATTTCGTCATCCTCGGCTACTCGCTCAAGCGCGACGGCCGCTCGCTCGGCCGCATGGCGTCGGACGAAATCGGCCCCGTCGCCGGCTTCACCGCGCTGGTCGGCGTCCTGATGATCATGGTGATCCTCATCGCCGTGCTCGGCCTGGTCGTCGTCAACGCGATGAAGCAAAGCGCGTGGGCGACTTCGACCGTCGCCGCGACGATTCCGATCGCGATGCTGGTCGGCATCTACATGACGCATCTCCGCCCCGGCCGCCTGGTCGAGGGCTCGGCGCTCGGCGTCGGTCTCGTGATGCTCGCAGTCTTCGGCGGACGCTACGTCGAAGGATGGCGCGTCGGGCACTACTTCGTCATGGAAGCACCCGCGCTGTCGGTCTGGATCATCGGCTACGGATTCCTCGCCTCGGTCCTTCCAATCTGGCTGCTCCTCGCGCCGCGCGACTACCTTTCCGCGTTCATCAAAATTGGAACGATCATCGCACTCGCACTCGGCATCGTCGTGATGCATCCGCCCGCCCTGATGCCGCCGCTGACCCAATTCACCAACGGCCTCGGCCCCGTCTTCGGCGGCAAAGTATTCCCCTTCGCATTCATCACGGTGGCTTGTGGAGCCATCTCGGGCTTCCATTCGCTGATCGCTTCCGGCACCACGCCCAAGATGCTCGAGCACGAACGAGACGCGCGGCTAATTGGCTACGGCGCGATGCTGATGGAATCGTTCGTCGCCGTGATGGCGATGATCGCGGCCGTGATGCTCCAGCCGGGCGTCTATTTCGCGATCAACAGCCCCGCCGGCGTGGTCGGCACTGGTCCCGCCGCGGCCGAAAAAATCAGCTCATGGGGCTACGCCGTCACCGACGCGCACATGCAGGAGCTCGCGGCCGACGTCGGCGAGACCTCATTATATGCGCGCACCGGCGGCGCGCCGTCGCTCGCAGTCGGGATGGCGCACATCTTCGCGAGTTCGCTCGGCGGCAAAGCCGTGATGGCGCTGTGGTACCACTTCGCGATCATGTTCGAGGCGCTGTTCATCCTGAGCACGCTCGACGCCGGCACCCGCGTCGCCCGCTTCATGCTGCAAGACCTGCTCGGCCACATCTACGCGCCGCTCGGCGACAGCGCGTCATACGTGAATATCGTCGCGACCTCGGCGCTGATCGTTTCCGCGTGGGGCTACTTCCTTTACTTCGGCACGATCGATCCGTTCGGCGGCATCAATTCGCTGTGGCCGCTGTTCGGAATCGCCAACCAGATGCTCGCGACGATCGCGCTATGCGTCGCGACCAGCGCGATGATCCGAAGCGGCAAGGCGCGCTACGCGTTCGTCACTCTGATTCCGCTGGTATGGCTGGTGGCGGTCACGATGACCGCCGGGGTCGAAAAGATTTTCTCCGCGATGCCCAATGTCGGCTTCCTCGCGCACGCCGCGACCCTCGCAGCCGAAGCCGCCGCCCCAGACGTCACCGACACGCGCGTCGCCGAAGTCACCCGACTCATCTGGAACGATAGAATCGACGCCGCAATGACCGCGTTTTTCATCGCAGTAGTGATAATCGTCCTCGCAGATTCCGCCCGCGTCTGGACCAGCCTGATTCTCGGCTCACGCACCACCCGCAACGCCCACCAGGCAGCCGCATGATCGCAATGTCACGTAGGACTCGCCGCGCGATCTCGATGCTCGCACAATTAACCGGCGCTATCGCAATCGAACTTCGCCGCCTCAACAGCGCCCGATTGGATTCATCCACGCTGGCGAGCATGCCGCCGCGCGAACGTCGCAGTGCGGTGAAAGCCGCCCTCGCCGATCATCACTCCAATAATCCACGATGCTGCTGATCTCTCCTACATCCGGTTCCCCTTCCCGCTCGGGAAGGGGTTAGGGGTTAGGTTGCACTCGGCGCTCAGTTTCCCTAGGTACTCTTCCCCCCTCATCTAGGTACTTTTACCCATCAATCTAGGTGATTTTCCGATTCACCTTGCCGCTCCTTTGCTTCAACTTAGATAGCAATTGGCCCGCATAGCTCGCAGAGAAAATTGAATGCGCAGCGAAGCCAGCCAGGCGGAAAGACACACTTGCCGAATCTGTCAAATAACGGTCACACCCCCGCTGCAAATGCGGCGGTTGCCGGCAATCGACTGGCCTCGGCAATTCCGGCCGCCCAATGGGAGCAGGGACTGCACATGGAGGCGCTGGCCAATCTCGCCCACGAACTTCGCTCACCCGTGCAGGCGCTCCTCGGCTATCTCGACATTCTGCGCGACGAAATGACTGAAGCGTTGGGCGATCGCCACAAGCAAATCATCGAACGGATGAACGCCAACGCGCATGACCTCGCGCAGACAGTCGAAAACGTGATGGACTTTTCGGTCGCCGACGCGATGGCGGAATCCGCGAACGAAGAGGAAATTCGCCCGCACGATTTGCTCGGAGACCTCGCGCCGGCGCTGGAAGCGGCCAACGACACCAAAGGCCTCGAAATCAAATACGACCTCGAAGCCGCGCCCACCGTCTTTCGCTCGCGGCGCCGGCCGATCAAGTCCATACTGCTCAATCTCGCCGTCAACGCTATTAAGTTCACTGATCGAGGCAGCGTCACCATCGCGATTCGTCTTGCCGGATCATCTCAACTCGAACTGGAAGTCAGCGACACCGGACCAGGAATCGAAGCTGGACTGCTCTCGCAAGCATTCGAGACCTGCGCTCAGCTTTCCCACACCAGCACCCGCCGTCACCGCGGAATGGGCCTGGGCCTCGCCGTCGTTCAGCGAAATGTAGAAGCACTCGGCGCCGAGATCATGGTCAGAACGGCACTCCTGCAAGGCTCAACCTTCGTCGTCACAATTCCGATCGCGAACGCCAACCCAAACGTCACCTGAACTCTTCCCCTCAAAAATTTCTAACAGGGACGAAGTCCCGCATCTTGTATTAGTTACTGGGTGCAGGGGTCACCCCTGCCGAAGGAAGCAGTGAAAAATGAAACCCACCGCGGGTTTCACATTCAATTAAGTTCCTAACGCCTTAGCGGTAGTGCCGCATCAACCCAACGACGACGCCGCGAATCGCCAGGTCACCCTCGCCGACCATGATCGGTTGCATTGCCGAGTTCGCCGGCTGCAGCCGGATCTGCCCCCCGGATTCGCGGTAGAACTTCTTCACCGTGGCCTCGTTGCCGATCAGCGCGACCACCGTCTCGCCGTTGTCGGCGCTATCCCGCCCTTCGACGATTATGTAATCGCCGTCGCGGATGCCGTCTTCGATCATCGAGTCGCCCTTCACCCGCAGGCAGAACGTATTGTCGCGCCGGATGAAGTCGTCGGGCACGCTGATCGTTTCGTTATTCTCGACCGCCTCGATCGGCGCGCCCGCCGCGAC
>PMOH01000246.1 GCA_003161515.1 Deltaproteobacteria bacterium | reverse complement strand
GCCCAGAGACTGTCGTGCGATCGAATCGTGACCTCGATAATGTTCGAGCGTTTGATAACCGTCGCGCTCAAATGACTCGATATCTTTTGAATCTCCGACTGAATCGAATCCGCGCGCGGGCCGCCATGCATCGCGATGTACGCTTCGGCCGGCAGATTCACTATTGAAGCGACCAGCTCTCGCACGCCGCCGCTGCGTGGACTCGTTTTCATGCCCGCGAGCGCCTGTTGGATCAAAATTGGACTGGTCAGCAGCTCGACCTCGGAGTTGAGATCCTGCTCGCCGACCGGAACCGTCTGGGTCGCTTGATTGGCCGCGTCTTCCTTCAGTCCCGGTGAGACCAGCAGTTGCGCCCGATTTGATTGGACCAGGATTTCGGAGTTCGACTCGTAACTCGGCGCCCACAACAGCGATCCGATCGCGATCACGCCGAACACCAGCAGACCGACGCGGAGCGCCAACGTCTTGCGCCGGAAAATTTGCTCTACCCAATTCATCAAAGCTTCGTTGTTCATCTGATTAATCCTCGAGGCTCAAAACATTCCCGGCGCGAGGACCGTCTCGAGTGGCATCGCGTCGCGCACGTACTGCTTGATGTTGAGATCGAATTGCGCGATTCCGCTGCGCGGAACGATCAGCAGGTCCGCCGGCAGCAGCGCCACGTCTTCTTCGTTGTTCTTCTGGCTCAGTACCTGGTCGAGTTGCAGCTTCTCGCCGTGCGGATTCCCGCATGCGTCGCGCCTGATGAGCACCACCTTGCTGGCGCCGGCCGCATCGGTCAGTCCGCCCGAGGCCGCGATCGCCTGGATTGCGGTCATCCCGGGTTGCAGCGGCACCGCGCCCGGCTTGGCGACTTGACCCTCGACGTACACCACCTGCCACGGACTCTTGTCGATCCGCACCGTGCTCTTCGGATCCCTCAGCTCGAGCGCATAGAGCTGGTCGAGAGATTTTTCGAGCTGCCCCGGCGTTAGTCCCTGCGCATGAACATTGCCTGCGATTGGTATCGAGATGTCGCCGTCAGGGCGCACCGTCAGATTCTGATGTAGCTCCGGACTCAGGTAGAAACTGACGTCGAGCTGATCGTTGGGCTGGATACGATATGCGCGCGGCTCGTCGATCGCCGCGGTAACGTCGCAGGCCGGTGACACCGCCGCGGTGGACGCGCCTCTGATGTCAGACTCCTCCGGATTTTTCGCCGCACATCCCATCCAAAGCTGCGCACAGCACAAGAGTGCTGCGATCGATAATTTTGCTTTCATGCTTTCCTCCAACCCCGTTACGTCAGTACGCGATCCGACGCGTTAATCATCTGAGATGCGCGCTGTGGGAGAAGATGACAGAAAAAGATAAAAGAAGCAAGTCACGATAAATCAAACAAAGAGAACATAGTTCAATTTAGAAACTTTTACGATTTATTTTAACTTGACTAGCTTGCATTAGCTTTCAACGTTTGCTAATGATGACTAAACAATCTGTACGAGTTAAGCCAGCACCGATGAGAACACCGTTCAACAAAGGGAAATGCGATGAATTCGAGAGACCCAATGACCCACAGCGCGAGGCGATCCTGGTGAGGCCTTCGCGAGCTTGCCCGCAGATCCGGATCAAATGGAGCTGCTAGCCAAAGGCCAGCACATGGCGGAGCGGATGCTCACATTGCGTGAGGTCTCCGACTATTTGAATGTGAATCCAGCCACAGTTCGCCGGCTGGTGAGATCAGGCCAGTTGCGCGCGATCAGGGTCGGGCGGGATATGCGCTTCGAAGTGCGCGTCGTCGATCAATGGGTGGCGGGCGGCGGCACTCTTCCTGGGGAATCAGAGGCGGCAGTCAAGTTCGACGCAGCCGCCACGCGCAAAACAATCAAGTCTTAGCTACGCTAAGCCGACGTGGGCTTTCTGACCTTCTGCAGGAACGCTTCGACATCACCGCGTCGAAAGCGCTTGATTCGCCCGATCGCATGACACGGCAGCTCGCCTCGTCTGACCATCCGATAGATCGTCATCGGTGTCAGTTGCAGCAAGTCCGCGAGTTGTCCAACGGTATAGAATTCAGGCGGGGTATCGTTTCTCAGTCGCGATCGTGGCATCTTTTCCCCTCTCTCGCTTCGTCCATCCTAATCAACTTCGGGCGCTATCCTTTGGGAATGCGATGCCTTTGTCAAGCTTTTCTTGTCCTGAGCATACAAATTGTATCGAATCCGACTTGAACGCGACTGTCATGTACCGATCTTTACATGACTGCATTGAAATTTGCGGATCGAACGCAATTTACTCTACTCGGGTTATGCTAAGCACCACTTATCTACTATTTTCTCTCAACTACTGCATTTCATTTGATTTAACTCTCTTATCCCAATACTCCTTACACTTGTCAGTCGGGACCGCAACTGAAGTCCCGAAAAGGAATCCAAATGAGAAAGTTTCAATATATCGACAGAGCACCCGCACTGCGTCCAATCGCCGCCCAAGCTTCCTGCTGCACGTCCAGTTCTCCATGCCTCAAATGCTCGATGATTCGGTTGACCAGCCACCGCTTCGCGATGTTCTCCAAACAGTTCGGCCGCCTGCCCGAACTTAATGACGAGCTGTTTTTCGATGGGACGCTGTCTCATCCGGTCCGCGCCACGCATGATGAGATCAGGCACCAGGTTGTCGAAGCGTCAGAGGCGTACGGCCTCAATTGCTTCTCGCTACTGAGCTTCCTTGGCCTGAGCCAGCCTTCGATGCATGGCGAAAGGGCGCTCTGAGACCGAATCATTCGCTGATTTGTAGAAGTGCTTATGGGAATGGCGTCGTCGAGATAAACTCGACGGCGCCAGAGCGAATCGCGTCCGCCGCTCGCCGTCAGTCGTCAGGAAAACGCCCAGTTCTCTACTGCTGAGAGGCTCCGGACGCCGGCTGCCGCGAATTCTCGAGGAACGTCTCGACATCGCCGCGGCGAAAACGCTTGATTCGCCCGATTGCGTGACACGCCAACTCACCCCGTCTCACCATGCGGTAGATGGTCATAGGCGTCAGTTGCAGCAATTCAGCGAGCTGCCCGACGGTATAAAACTCCGGCTGATCATCATCTCTCGGTCGTGTTCGTTGCATCTAACCTTCCTTTATCTGAGCCCCTTTTGAAATAAGACGAGACCACTATCATTGAAAACAAGCGATCAGTCAAGCCTTCTATATTCTAATCAGTAACTGGGTACGAATGAAATACTTCGCACCAATTTTCATATATTTTTGAGTACTGCTTATGGCTCGATTTATTCCGGATAATCCGACATGCGCCAATGTCCCTGCTTCCGGTTCCCCTTCTCACCATGGGAAGGAGTTAGGTTCTTTCAGTTGCATTATGAAACCCGACTCAGCTAGAACCGGAGAATCGAAACATAGAGAAGAGGAGACCACGATGCAGTCGATCAAGTTTGACGATATACCCGCGCTCACCGCGAAGATCAGCAAGGAGTTCGGTCCCTGGAGCGAGCCGATTCACGTCACCCAGGAAAAAATTAATCAGTTCGCCGACGTCACCGGCGATCATCAGTGGATTCATATCGACATCGAGCGCTGCAAAAAGGAAAGTCCGTTCGGCGGTCCGGTCGCGCACGGATTTCTCACGCTCAGCCTGCTGCCCGCGTTCAAGAACACCGACGAGTACGCCGTCACCGGATTTCGCAACGTCGTGAATTACGGCGCCAACAAGCTGCGCTTCGTCTCGCCGGTGCCGGCCGGCGCCAGCGTCCACGCGCGCTCGCGCCTGATCGCGGTCGATCCGCGTCCGATGGGCACGATGCTCACGCGCGAGACCGAGATCCAGGTCGTGGGTTCGCAAAAGCCCGCGGTGGTTTACGAAGCCCTGATGCTGTTCGTGAAGTAGCGTGTACTACGGAGATTAGTTGATGGCGTACGAACAAATCATTTACGAAGTCGCGGACAATATCGCGACTATCACGCTCAACCGCCCCGAGAAGCTCAACGCCTTCACCGGCATCATGATGAACGAGATGCTCGACGCGTTCGACAAGACCGATGCGGACGACAACGTGCGCGCCGTCATCGTCACCGGCGCGGGGCGCGCGTTCTGCGCGGGCGCGGACCTGTCGGCCGGTCCGAGGACGTTCGACTCGACCCGCGAGGATCGTCCCGAAAGGAAATCCGCAATCAAATCTGACGGCAGCGTCGATTGGAGCAACGAAGGCGTTCGCGACGGCGGCGGACGGCTGACCCTGCGCATCTTCGACTCTCTGAAGCCGGTGATCGCAGCGGTGAACGGACCGGCAGTCGGCGTCGGCGTGACGATGCAGCTCGCGATGGACGTGCGCCTGGCGTCGGACAACGCGCGCTTCGGTTTCGTATTTGCGCGCCGCGGGATTGTGCCCGAGGCCTGTTCGAGCTGGTTCCTTCCGAAAATCGTCGGCATCTCGCAGGCGCTGGAATGGACCTTCACCGGGCGCGTGTTCCCAGCCGAGGAAGCGTTGGAAGGCGGCCTGATCAAGAAAATCTACAAGCCCGATCAACTCATTCCGGCGGCGCGTGCGCTTGCTCGCGAGATTGCCGACAACACGTCGCAAGTGTCGGTCGCGCTGATACGCCAGATGCTGTGGAAGATGGCCGGCGCGGACCATCCGATGGAAGCGCACAAAGTTGATAGCCGCGGAATCTTCGCGCGCGGCTCTTCGGCCGATGTGAAAGAAGGCGTCGCGTCGTTTCTGGAAAAGCGTCCGGCGAAATTTCCGGACAAGGTCAGCAA
>PMOH01000501.1 GCA_003161515.1 Deltaproteobacteria bacterium | reverse complement strand
GCTGAAGCCGTCGATACTGCGCAACGGCGCGCGAAGATCGTGCGAGACCGAATACGAGAACGCCTCGAGCTCGCGGTTTGCCGCTTCGAGCTGCGAGGCGTGTCGCCGCACCGACTCATTCAGTGCCCGGACTTCGTACTCGGCGCGCTTGCGCTCGGAGATGTTGCGGATGGCGCCGAAGACTAACTGACCCTCTTCGGTCATGAGCGAACTCAAGCTGATCTCGATGGGAAACTCAGTGCCGTCCTTGCGCAGACCGCAGAGCTCCAGGCCCGAGCCCATCAAACGCACCTTGGGATTGGCGAAATAGCCGGCGCGATGATTCGGATGCTGGTCGCGGAAACGCGACGGCACCAGCATTTCGACCGGATTGCCGAGCAACTCGGCGCGTGCGTATCCGAATAGATTCTCGGTCTGCGCATTGACCAGCGAGATACGACCGTCCTGGCCCACCACAACCATCGCGTCCGGAGCCGACTCGAGCAACGCGCGGAACTTGTCATCCGTCCGCTGACGCTCGATGACTCGACGAGCCAATTCCCCATCGCCTGGTTTCGGATGTAGGGCTTCGCTCACAGATGGTTGTTCTCTCTTCTATGGGATGGCTTCCCGTCAGAGTCCAAGAGTCATGCCGCCCCCAGCGCATCACTAGGGACGTCGCAGGCAAGCGGAAGTGAGGCCTGATGGCAGTCAGATGCCAGCGGCGGCATAAAAATGGCGCAACGAAAGCCGTTGTTGGCTCAGCGACGCGCGGTTGGAGATAGCTCGGCGAATCCGGACAGATACGGCAGGTCTATGCGCGAAATGTCGGTGCAGGTTCGCCGCTGTCTAAAGCCAGCTGCCGAATACTCCCTGGCCTTCGAGCTCGACTTGCTGCGGACTATTCTGCGCCGAGTCGGTAAACGTCAGGGCTTGCTTCTCGCTCACATTGCCGGTGACTAGCGGATGGAACACGACTTCGACCTTGCATGAACCACCGGGAGCCAGCGGAGCACCGGAACATTTGTCGCTTTGTATCAAGAAGGCTTCCGCGGCGACGATACTCGTAAAGGTGACAGCCGAGCTGGATTTGTTCGTGACAGTTACAATCAGCCGCGCACTATCCTTGGTGGCAGTGACCTTGCCGAAGTCGTGGGTCTCAGGCTTGAGTTTCAGCACGGCGCCCGAGTCCGCGGTGACGACAGAACGGCCGGCGACGATCGCCAGAACCAACCCAGTCACCAGTATTGATCCTGAAAATGCAGGACGAGCCGGTTTCAACAAAAACATTTCGTTGTCTCCCCCGAGACGCCCCGCGCAAAGGGCGCCTTCGCCGATAGATAGTATCAAAACACTACAATCTGTACCATTCCCAATCAAGCTCCTTGTGTTGGCTGGCTAAAGTAGCAAGAACTACGTTGCCCCCGGAGCCGCACAACCTGGACCTGCTCCCGCTTGATCGCTAATCCGGGTGTTGGTGCCTGTCGCGCGGGCGCGCGGAAGCTGTTAACAAGTAGTGGATGAGTCCACGTTTGTCCAGGAATGGTTCTTCGCTCGATGCTCCCGCGCCTTCACGCGTCGTCGCTGTAGTTGTCGGAATTGAGACTTATCGAAGCGCCAGTATCGACGGTGTAGCCAGCGTTCCGTACGCGCGCGCCGACGCTGATGGATTTGCCGCTTCACTGCGCGAGGCATATTCCGACATCGAAGTGGACGTTCAACTTTTAGTTAACGAGAATGCTTTGCTGATCGGCTTGCGAGAGAGCATCCGCGGCCGGATCAAGGCGCTGCGGGAAAACGACCTCTTCGTATTCTACCACGCAGGCCATGGTTTTTGTGGGAAAGATGGGAACCGGCTGGCAGCTTGGGATATGAGCCGGCTGGAAATCACCGATACGACGCTGATGCTACGCGAGGATATTCTCGAGCCGCTGCGACGCTGCAAACATGCGGGCTCGTTAATCTTCCTGGGCGCGTGCGCAGCGGGACTTTCGGCTGTTCGCGGCGGCGAGATCGATGATCTGGACACGGCCGAGATTGCCGCGGCGTTCGACGGCGGTCGGAATTACGGAGTGTTTCTCTCGTGCTCGCCCGGCGACAAATCGTACGCTTCAATAAAGCTCGGTCACGGCGTATGGACAAACTTTCTGCTGCGCGCGATGCTCGGGGAGGCAGAAGACGCGTTGACGCCAGATCGGTGGTTAACCGACGTCGGACTGCGTGACTGGCTGAGAATTGAGGTGCCTCGCTTTATAACGCGGGAACTCTCGGTGAGAGGCTCGCAGACGCCGCAGGCAATTCTCGACGAGCCGCACACCTTCCGCATTCGCCAAGTTCCGCAATCGAAGGCAGATGGCGCACCAAAGCTCTCGGGACTGCCGCTGAAGAATTGCGACGAGTATCTGCAGGGTATCGAGACCGGCGCGATTCGTCAGATCGAAGGATTCAACAAACGCAACAAATTGCCGAATCGTCTCGCTGATTCAGCGGATCGCTGGGTTCGACGGCTGCTGAGCGACCGGATTACGCGGGAAATGCAGGAGCTCTATAGCATCTCTAAAGAGATTTTATCTCTAAAGAGCCGCGACATGCGGATGGAAAGCGGCGATGGGCAAGGCGAGCTCGACGCGCCTATGTTCCGCTACTCGGTTGCAAGTAGTCAGAATCCGGCGAACTGCAAAGAATATGCGATTCAGCGCCGGCTGGTCTTGCGCTCGGGATGGACTGACAACCGCAGCGCGATTGAGTCGATCTTCGGGTCGCAGTTTCAGCGGATGGTGATCGAGATCGATTTTCGCACGCTCGCCTACGCAGATATTGTCGACCGGCTTGAAGATATGCAGGCCGCAAACGGAGGTTCGTTGCAGGAAGACATGGGTGCAAAGCGAGTCGCCTACAGCGCTCCAGACGGCGCCGAGTTCGTGATCGATCTTGGTCGAGGGCGGCTCGAAATGTCCTTCGGCGGCCGCAGCGGTCTCGAGATTATCGACGCAGCGCGGAACTACAAATTGCAACTGACAGGACCGCACAGCGCAATGCTCGCGGCCCCTGAGAGTTGACGCTTCGTCGGTTGCTCACTATTGACTCGAGCTATCGCGATCCCAGCGTTAAGGACGGTCGAAGAGGCTCCGGCTCATCCGGGATTTGCCCGGCAGCATCGACTATCTGCGCGGCCACGCGGCGTTACAGAGCACGCGCTGCGATCCTTAAGATAGCGCGCGATTTTGGACCCAGGCCGGATTCATAATGTGACCTGTTGCGTGCTGTCGACGGTCTGCATACCATTATGGTATGCAACTGCTCGGCTGGACGCTGGTGTTCACCGCCGCCAGCCTCGAACATCTGGCCGAGCGGGACATCGACGCTGATGACGTAGCGGATGCGGTCTTTGGCCGCCATGGTTTAGCGCGTGTCCGGCGCGGTGGGCGAGGTGCTCAGACGAGGTGGTTCGTAGTCGCCCCATTGGCTGACGGAGAGTTTTTGACTTGTGTGCTGCGTGCGGCGCAGCCGCGTGATCTCGACGAAGAGGGCGTGTTCGTATTGCCGCATACGGGCGAGTTTGAGCAACTGGAGTTCGACGCCTCGATGAGGCTGTGTGTGAGCGCGCGCGTGTCGGCGCCGGACGAGGTCCGGAGCTATCGCTCCTGGTGGCGTGGCAAGAGAGGACGAAGATGACAGAAAAAAAGCGTAAGCTTCCGAGGTTCAAGAGCGACAACGTCGAGCGTAAGTTCTGGAATCGGCACAGCATCGAGGAATTTCGGGACGAACTCGCAGATCTAGACGTCCAGATTCGACCCGCGCGCACCGAGCAAATCGCGCTGAGGCTTTACAAGGACGATTTGGAGACTCTTAAGAAGCTGGCGAAACGTCGCGGAGTCGGCCACACGACGCTGGCTAGAAGTGTCGTAGAGCGATGGCTCGCAGCCGCGCAGCCACTGCGAGATCGCACTGCGCGAAAGCGCAACGGCGTCCCGCTGCTGCCAAAGCGAAGAGCGCGGATCGTCACGCCGGAAATTGTAAACCGGCTCCGCGACTATCCTTAGCTCTTGCGGCGGGCGCGGTACCTCCGAATCAACGCATTGGTTGAACTGTCGTGCGCTAGCTCCGGTTCCTTCGCGGATTCCAGTTCTGGGATTATTTTTTGGGCCAGCACCTTGCCTAGCTCTACGCCCCATTGATCGAAGGAGTCTATGTTCCAGATTGTGCCTTGCGTGAAGACGCTGTGCTCGTATAGGGCTACTAGCTTGCCTAGGACTTCAGGAGTCAGTTCGTCGGCTAAGATTACTGTCGATGGGCGATTGCCTTCGAATACTCGATGAGGAACTAGCCAGTCGGGGGTGCCTTCGGCTTTTACTTGTTCTGGGGTTTTGCCGAAGGCTAGGGCTTCGGCTTGGGCGAAGATGTTTGAGAGTAATAGGTCGTGATGGCGTCCTAGCGGGTTAAGCGCGCGGCAGAAGCCTATGAAGTCACATGGGATCAGTTTCGTGCCCTGGTGAATTAGCTGGTAGAACGAATGCTGGCCGTTGGTGCCGGGCTCGCCCCAATAAATCGGTCCGGTTTGATAATCGACGGGCGCGCCTTCGAGCGTGACGTGCTTGCCGTTCGATTCCATCGTCAGTTGTTGCAGGTAGGCGGGAAAGCGCTTGAGGTATTGCTCATAGGGCAGCACGGCACAAGTTTGCGCGTCGAAAAAATCGTTGTACCAGACACCTAGCAGGCCCATCAGGACCGGCAGGTTGCGCGCGAACGGCGCGGTGCGGAAATGCTCGTCGATCGCATGGAATCCCGACAGCATCGCGCGAAAATTGTCGGCGCCAACAGCAATCATCGTGGACAAGCCGATTGCGGAGTCCATCGAGTAGCGGCCGCCGACCCAATCCCAGAAGCCGAACATGTTTTTCGTGTCGATGCCGAACTTGGTCACTTCGGCGGCGTTGGTCGAGACCGCGACGAAATGCTTCGCGACCGCCTTGTCGTCGCCAAGCTTCGCGAGCGCCCATTCGCGCGCCGTGTGCGCGTTGGTCATCGTCTCGAGCGTGGTGAAAGTCTTCGACGAAATGATGAACAGCGTCTCGGCCGGGTCGAGGTCGAGAGTGGCCTCGACGAAATCGGTGCCGTCAACGTTAGAGACAAAGCGCATCGTCAAGTTGCGATCGCTGTAGTGGCGCAGCGCCTCGTAGGCCATGACGGGGCCGAGGTCGGAGCCGCCGATACCTATATTAATGATGTTGCGGATGCGCTTGCCGGTGTGCCCTTTCCACGAGCCGTCGCGGATGCGCGCTGAGAAGTCCGCCATGCGATCGAGCACCTCGTGCACTTTTGGCACCACGTCGTCGCCATCGACGCCGATCGACGCGCCGCGCGGAGCCCGCAGCGCGATATGCAGCACGGCGCGCTTCTCGGTGACGTTGATCTTGTCGCCGCGGAACATGGCGTCGATGCGTCCGCGGAGTCCCACCTCGTCGGCCAGCGCCAGCAGCAAGCGGAGCGTCTCGTCAGTCACGCGATGCTTGGAATAGTCGAAGTAGAGGCCCGCAGCCTCGACGACGAGGCGCTCGCCGCGCTTGGGGTCATCGTCGAACATCGCGCGCAGGTGGCGGCTGTGAATTTGATTGTAGTGGGCCTGCAAGGCCTTCCACGCGGGGCGATTGGTAAGGGAAATCGATGTTGATGGCATGTTGGACTCCTTCTTGAAGAGCGGAATCAGAATTTTGAATCGCGCGGAATCTCCATCATCTCAATTCGACGGAATAAATTCTGTCCTACTTCTGAGAGGGGGAGAGAGACTTTGCGGGGCGAGCATCTGGAAGATGATGGCGGCTGCGGGCACCAGGTAAAAGATCGAGCCGGGCACCCACATGATAGCGCCGGCGACAATCTGGTCGCCAAGGGGAGTGAAGCCGGCGATGCGTGGAGCG
Source organism: Deltaproteobacteria bacterium (assembly GCA_003161515.1). Lineage (GTDB taxonomy): Bacteria > Desulfobacterota > Binatia > Binatales > Binataceae > Binatus. The sequence continues at coordinate 6,117 of PMOH01000501.1, read as the reverse complement.
GTCGCATAGAAAGGATAAATCAGCCGATCGGAAAACATGAAGAGCGCGCTGAGGACGGTGTTCTGGCCGTCGGCGAGGAGGAGATAGGGGATCATCGTCCATCGCGGCCATCGCGGGGCGGAGGGCCATGGCTGGATGACCGGGTACCAGAACATCAGGGCGGTGGTGAAGAAGCACGCGTGCTCGGCGACGTGCCATCCGTCAGATCTGAGGGCGAGCTGAAAGCTGTAGGGCAGGTGCCATCCCCAGGTGGCAGCGGCGAATGCGATCCAGCATATCAGTGGCTCTGAGAGCCACTGGTATGCGCACTGGGTCGGGCGCGCGCGCAGCGCGCGGCCGACTAGCTTCGCGATGCGCGGGCGCAGCCCGCGCAGCAGCGGTATCGCCGGTGCTCCTGCCAGCAGGAGCGCCGGCGATACCAGCATCAAGATGAGATGCTGCGTCATGTGCACCTGCAGCAGCAGGTCGTCGAGCGCCTCCAGCGGCGAGGCGATCGCGACGAGCAGCGTCGCGATGCCGGCGAGGAACGACGCGAGCCGCCATGCGGCGAAGCGTCGCGGCATCTGGCGATGCAGGCGCACGAAGCCGCGCGCGTAGAGCGCGGCTACTGCGAGCAGCATCGCGATCGTGAAGATCGGCGGCGTCCACGAATCGAAGGCGGCTGTTATTGCGGAGTTCATTGCGATGACGCGGGAAGCGCTGGGCGCGCGGAATCGCGCGCCGGTGGTTCTCCACGCGGATGCATCGTGGCGAGGAATGCGACCAGCGCGTTGACCTCCGCGGGCGTTAGATTCTTACCGTAAGCCGGCATGTTGCCGCCGCCTTGAATTATCTGACGCACGATTTGGTCGCGCGTGAGGCGCGTCGCGGTGTCGTCGAGCGCAGGACCGCGCATTCCGCCCTCGCCGCCGAGCGAGTGGCAGTTGCGACATTGCTTGCTCTGCACCAGAACTGCGCCTTGCAGTTCCAGCGGAGTGCGGCCCTTGACGTAGTCGATCGGCGTCGGCGTCGCGCTCCACGCGTCCATCACGGGCGACCATGGCGAGAATGTCCCGAGCCAGGTGAGAGTGCCGACGAGTGTCACGGCTAGAATGACAATCACGACTGAGAAAGGTCGCCGACGCCAACTTTTCTCGCCGGTCCCGGAAATGAAGGGCAGGGCGAACAGCAGCCCGATGACCGCGACGGGACCGGTGAGCATAAGAACGGTTTCCGTCCAAGGCGGTAACAATGCGAACAGCGAGAATAGCCACAGGAAGAAGAAGTCGGGGCGCGGCACCGTCTGGATGATGGTCGGATCGGGCTGGCCGTTGGGACCGATCGGCCCGGCGATGGCGGCGACTACCAGCAGGCTCAGTATAATGAGCCCGGCGAAGACCAGATCCTTCTGCGCTGCGTGTGGCATGAACGGCTCGCCGTCTTTGTGGACTAACTCCTGATACTCCGCGATGTAGCTATTGCGTCTGACTATTCGACCGGGCATCGGCCATTCGTTAATGCCTAATCGCAATACTAAGTAGAGATGCAGCCCGACGAACCCGATTAGTAGCGCCGGAATCACGAATACATGCAGCGCGAAGAATCGCGACAAGGTTTCGCCCGCGATGATGGGTCCGCCAAGGATTAGATCGACGACCTTGAAGCCAATGATCGGAGTGCGACCCGCGATCGACGCGCCGATTCCGAGACCCCAGTACGCGTTCTGATCGAAGCGCAGCACCTGGCCGGTGAACGCCATGCCCAGCGTGCATAGAAGCAGTACGCAGCCTGCGACCCAGGTGAGTTCGCGCGGAAATTTGTAGGCGCCGAACAGGAAGACCTGGAGCAGGTGGATGAACATCAGCGCGACCATGAAGTTGGAGCCCCAGCCGTGCAGCGCGCGCAGATACCATCCGAGCGGTTGATGGTAGTTCAAGTAGATCAGGCTGTCCCAGGCGCGGTCGGCGGCGGGCGTGTAGACAGTCGCGAGGCAGATGCCAGTGACTACTTGCAAAATGAATACGACCAGCGTCGCGCTGCCGAATATGTACCACCAGCTCGCCGAACTGCGCGGCACCGGATGCGCGGCGACGTCGGCGATCGTCTGGCCGAGTTGTAGCCGTGCGTCGAGCCATCGCCCGATTGATTTGAGCAGGTCGGTCATGCGTTAGGATGGCCCAGCGTCGGCAGTTGGCCGGCGTAAATCCAAAGTTTGCCGGCCTCGACCTTATATTTGTATTGATAAAGCGGGCGCGGCGGAGGTCCCGAAGCATGCCTGCCGTCTGAGTAGAATACGCCGCCGTGACAGGGGCACATGAACAGTTCGGATTCGGCGAACCATCGCACCGGGCATCCAAGATGAGTGCAGTTAATCGCAAAGACCTGGAACTGGTTGCCGTCGAGGCGTCGCACCCAGCACGGAATCTTGGCGGTCTCGCCGTCCCACGCTTTCTTGAACGGGTTTATATACTCACTCAAGCGCGTCTGATGTTCCGGATAGTCAGTCAGGGGACCGAGAGATATCCAGTCGAGCCAGGTGAAGCGGCGCGCGGGCGATAGCACGTAGCCGACAATAGGTATTGCGAAGAGAGCAATAGCTATTGCGTTAATGGCTATTCCAATCCGAAACAAGAAATTGCGGCGTGTAGTCCTTTCAGTCTTTTCAGTATCCATTTTTTTCAGTATCTATTTCAGTTGCTCTGGGCCAGAGGTGGTGGTGGGCGCTTGGATGCGAGCCATGCGACTACGTCGGAGACCTGTTCGGGCGTAAGCGGTTGTCCACTCACGTCGTGCTTCCAATCGGGATGACCGATATCGGGGCGTCCCGCGATCACTATCGTGCGCAGGTACTGGTTGCTGATCAGCGACAAGTAGGAAGCATCTTCAATAGAACCCGCACTGCCGCCTCGGCCGTCGGGACCGTGACACGACTGGCAACTCGTCGCGTACACTTGCGCACCGCGACTCGAATCGCCCGCCGTGGAACTGAAGTAGGGCGGGGCGCCCTCAGCGGCTCCGGGAGCGCCCGTCCAGCTTTTGCGAATGCCGCGCATCAGTAGATCGATCTGGCGATCAGTCAGTGGGCCGCCGGCACTTTGCGCGAACGGAGGCATAGCGGTGCCCGGCGATCCGTTGGCGATTACGCGACGCATCGAGGCGTCGTCGATGATCGCGAGATACACCGGGTTGTTCATCGCGATCGCCGCGCCGGACTTGCCGTCAGCGCCGTGGCATCCCGCACAATTCTCGCCATACAGCGTCGCGAAGTCAGTCACGTTGCTGGGGCGAAGCGGCAACTCGGCCTGAGTTGGTCGGCCGGGAAGCGAATCGCATCCGGCGAGAAAAGTTCCCGCGAGCGATACGATCGCGAGGAGCGATTTCAGACTGCGCGAGTTCAACTTGATGCTCGTCAATCGCGTTTCTCAATGATGCCGGGCGCCTCAATGCCGGTGCGGACCGCGAACGGCAGATGCTGCATCGTATGTACGCGCTCGGTCAGGTTGACCACGAAACCGGCGACCGCGCCGAACGCGATCTGGCACACAATGAACCATCGCCACTCGATTCGCGCGTCGAGCACGGGATTGATCACACTCAGCGACGACCAGAGCAGGCCGGTCCACAGCAGCGGCGCAACAATCGCGGCCCACAACGCGGGGTAGCGCGGGAACATCGGCAGCATCACGCCGTAGAGCAGTCCGACCAGGATCGAAGCGGAGGCGTGAATGATCAGCGCGACGACGAATGCTTGCGGAATGAACGATGAGAGCGTCGCGGTGTCGGCGTTGGCGAGATTCGCCATCGCGGTCGCGGCGAGAATGTTGACGGTGTACCAGGGACTGCCGTGAAGCGCAATTCCCTGCAACACCGCGAGCACACCCATAGCGACGCCGCCTGCGATGCCACCTTTGATTCCTGCGGAATAGGGGTAGATTTCGAGCGGGAGAACAGCGCGATTACCCAGCTCCCCGACTTGCAGGTAGTCCACGCCGATTTTCGCGGGAACTATGGCGACTACGGAGGGCTCGATGCGAATCGCCTCGCGGTGCTCGACCGGAAGTACTTCGCGAAACCATCCGACCGCGCCCGCGATGATGAGAACGAAGCCGACCGTGCTGACGGCGATACTGGTGACGAGGCCGGCGAATGCGAGCGTCAAGCCGAGCGCAAACATCATCGGCCACGCGGTCGGCGCGGGCGCTTGGATTACTCTGTCCGTGCTTTCCTGAATAGCCATTGCCTTAGCTCATCGACCGATCACATACACGGTTATGAATACTACTATCCAAACAGCATCGACGAAGTGCCAATACCATGAGAGAACATCAGTCCGCTCGACGTGACGATCATTCATGTAACCGCACATAGTCAGTATGAGTACCAAAAGAATAAGCAGTAGCCCGACTGTAACGTGCATCGCGTGCAGACCTACCAGTGAGTAATAGGTAGTTCCGAAAAGGTTGGTGCGAATAGTGAGACCCTCGTGATAGATGAGACGGCGCCATTCCATCGCCGTACCGATCAGGAATTCGAGGCCGAGCGCGAAGGTGACAAACCACCAGAGGGCGAAATTGCGAATCGAACCGGCGCGCAGCGCTCGAACGGCGAAAACGATCGTGATGCTGCTCGAGAGCAGGCAAATCGTGTTGAGGATCGGTGGTGACAGGACGTCCTTTGGGAACGGCCCGGTCAGGCTTTTGCCGAGATAGAAGATGTAGGCGACGAGGAAGATCGAGAAGAACGCGGATTCGGTAAGAATCAGGGCAAGGATGCCGACACGCCCTCGTCGCGGAAGCGTTTCGCGCCACTGCGCGCTGGGCGTGGCGATTGCGGTTGGTGCGGCGGCCATTATTCGTACTTCCAGTCCGGATCTTCCGGATGCTTCAGGTCCCACAACGGGCGCCGACTTCGCACCACTGGCGGCTCCGCGAAATTGTATTCGGGCGGTGGCGAGGTGGTGGACCATTCGAGCGTCCACGCATCCCACGGATCGTCGCCGGCCGCTTCGCCGGAGCGGAGCGAGCGCAAAATGTTCACCACCAGGATCAGCACCGCGATACCCTGCACCAAAGCTCCGATCGATTCGACCAGGTTAAGCGTCTCGAGACCGCGTCCCGGCTGATAGGTATAAATGCGGCGTGGCATGCCGCGCAGTCCGGCGAAGTGCATAGTATCGAAAGTCAAGTGGAAGCCGATCAGGAATAGCCAGAAATGCCACTTTCCAAGAGTCTCACTGAGCATTCGGCCAGTAGCCTTTGGGAACCAGTAGTAGATAGCGGCGAATATCATGAAGACAATTGCACCGACTAGTACATAATGGAAATGAGCGACTACGAAGTAGGTATCTGTCACTTGCCAGTCAAACGGTGCGACCCCCAGCATGATGCCGGTCAGGCCCGCGATCAGAAACTGAAAAAGGAACGCCAGGCTGAACAGCATCGGCACCCTGAAGCGAATTTTTCCGCCCCAGATTGTGCCGATCCAATTGAAAATCTTGATGCCGGTCGGGATTCCCACCAGCATCGTCGACGCCGCGAAGAACGAGTTGCCGGCGGGCGTCATGCCGACCGAGAACATGTGATGCGCCCACACGCTCATGCTGATGAACCCTATTGCACACGTCGCCGCGACCATCACGCTGTAACCGAAAATAACCTTGCGCGAAAAGACCGGGATGATCTCCGACGCGAAGGCGAAGGCTGGGATGACGAGTACATAAACTTCAGGATGGCCGAAGATCCAGAAGAAGTGCTGCCACAGAATTGCAGAGCCGCCGGCTTGAGTGTCGAAGAAGTGCGCGCCGAGAAAACGATCCAGTAGTAACATCACCTGCGCCGCGGACAGCGGCGGCAACACGACTAGAATCATGAAGGCGACCACCAGCGCCAACCACACCAGCACCGGCATCTTGTTGAGCGTCATTCCTTCGCATCGCATGCAGAACACGCTCGCGACTATGTTGACGGCGGTCGCGGTCGAGCCGACACTAGTCAGAAAGATACTCAGTATCCAATAGTCAGTGCTGTTGCCGCGCGAGAACGGCAGCTCGGTCAGCGGTGCATACGCGAACCATCCGACGTCGGGCGCGCTGCCTGCGCCGTAGAGGCCGTCGCCGCCGAGGTAGCTGAAATACAGTAG
>PMOH01000123.1 GCA_003161515.1 Deltaproteobacteria bacterium | reverse complement strand
CGGCCGCCGAGATCACGCAATTCTCCTCGACGTTGCAGAAGTGCGCGATCTTGGCTTTGAGCCGCTTCTCGAGTTGCCGATCGCATCGGCAGAGCAGGATGTCCGGCTGAATTCCAAGTCCAGTCAGTTCCTTCACGCTGTGCTGCGTGGGCTTGGTCTTGAGCTCGCCGGCGGTCGGGATAAATGGGACCAGCGTCAGATGTACGTACAAAACATTGTCGCGGCCGTGGTCCCATCGGAACTCGCGCACCGCTTCGAGGAACGGCAGGCTCTCGATATCGCCGACCGTCCCGCCAATCTCGACGATGATCAAATCGGAACCCTCAGCCGCGGCGAGGATGCGCCGTTTGATCTCGTCGGTGATATGCGGAATCACCTGCACGGTCGCGCCGAGGTAGTCGCCGCGGCGTTCCTTCTGGATGACGGTGTCGTAGATCTGGCCGGTGGTGCAGTTGTTGCGCTTGCCCATCGGTGTCTGCACGAAGCGCTCGTAATGGCCGAGGTCGAGATCGGTCTCGGCGCCATCGTCGGTTACGAAAACTTCGCCGTGCTGAGTGGGACTCATCGTGCCAGGATCCACATTGATGTAGGGATCCATCTTCAGCATCGTGACCTTGAGCCCGCGCGCCTCGAGCAGTGCGCCGAGCGACGCCGCGGCCAAGCCCTTGCCGAGCGACGAGACCACGCCGCCGGTTACGAATATAAATTTAGTCTTTGCCCTCTCCACGTCGATTCCCTCCCCACCCTCAACGAGTTGAATCCGCCGCGCTCTCGCGGGCGCGCGCGAGATCGTCCGCGGTGTCTACTTCGAGCGACGGCGCCACCGACTTGACCACTCTAATAACGTAACCATGTTCGAGCGCACGCAACTGCTCGAGCTTTTCGATACTCTCCAGCGCGCCCATCGGAAGGGCGGCGAATTTCATGAGGAAGTCGCGCCGATAAGCATAGACACCGATATGGCGGAGCGCCTCTTTGGGCATCCCGCCGTCACGCGCATGTGGAATCGGGCTTCGCGAGAAGTATAGCGCGTTCCCGTCAGCGCCGCACACGACCTTCACCTTGTTCGGGTCGGTCCATTCGAGATGATCGACGATCGGCGTCGCCAGCGTCGCCATCTGAATCGAATCGTCTGCGCGCATCGCCTCTGCCAGCGCGTCAAGATCGTCAGGCGCGATGAAAGGCTGATCGCCCTGCACGCCGAGATAGACGTCGGCGACGATCTTCGACGCGACCTCGGCGATCCGATCGGTGCCGCTCGCGTGCTCGGCCGACGTCATCATCGCGTCGCCACCCGCCGCGCGCACCGGCGCCGCGATTCGTTCATCGTCGGTCGCGACGATCACCCGCGCGAGCGATTTCGCCTTCGACGCCTGCCGCCACACCCGCACGATCATCGGCACACCCGCGATCGTTGCCAGCGCCTTTGCGGGCAGGCGGGAAGATCCGTACCGCGCCGGTACGACGGCGATCACCGAGACATCGGCCAGAAACTTTCTCCACTGTGCGAAGTTGTCGATCGAAGGGGCACGAACGACGGTAACCGACCGCCGCAACCTTTGTCAATTTCGCGGATGCGAATTGCCCACAGTCGTGTGTTTTCGGGCGCGCTATTGTCACAGAAGTTGCGAATGCGTCGCGAATTGCGAGCCCTGGCAGGCGGTACTGCACAGCACCGATTTGTGCGGTCATTTTTCACGCATATTGAATGAAAGGTTTGAGCCCTGAAATAGCGAAAAAAAGATCGCCCACACGGCTGGAGGCTCCGCTTCTGTCCCCCTCCCCCCAGAAACATCCACGGCCGTGTGGGCTTTTCGTTTTTAGGCAAGCCACTTGCGAGGTAGGTCGCGACATGGAAGAGCCAGGAACACGAATCGACCCGACAAGCAGTCACGCAGGCGACGATCTTCGCGCCGATGCGCTCATGCCCGCACAATTTTATCCTGCGCGGCGCGGCTCAGCTGAAATCGAACCCATCATGCGTTTGATGGGCGGAATCCTGGCCGACGCGGTGCGATGTTTTCAGCGTAATTTCGACGCGACGAGTCCGAGCAGGCGACAGGAATTCAGGGAAGCCCGGAACTGGATTTTCAATCGCAAAGCGGACGGGCCTTTCTCTTTCGCGGAAGTCTGCGAGACCCTGGATATCGATCCACAGCGCTTGAGGGCTCTGATTACTCGATGGGAGAAAAACAAACGCCCGGGCGATAAGCCGCGAATGATTCGGCGATCCGCGGTCAGCATCGACGGCCCGCTGGCGTTCCGTCGGAGCAAGCGAACCCGAAGAGGTTTGTGAGTTCGAATCAGGTCGGCGACGATTGCTTTGCAGACCAATTCGCGCGGAGACCGGATTCGAGGTTACTCCCCCAATCCGGTTCCCCTCCCCGCTCGGGAAGGGCTAGGAGCGGGTTTTGGGCTGCAAAAAATGAACGGGCGGCCCGCGAAGAGCCGCCCATCACAGACATTCCGATGCGACACTAATTATTTGCCGCGAATCCTCGTGCGGCGCATTTTTCGCAGCCGCGACTTTGCCTGATGCGGATCGCTCTTTTTCTTGCGCGCTAGTTTGCGGTTGCGGCGGTTTCGCTGTTTCGAGGCTACCTTCATTGGTTCTCCTGAGCTGGATTATTATTCGCTGGCGGCGGCGACGACGCGTTGTACACCTCGCCTCCCAGCGTGTGCGGGGCGGTGAATGCGATCGGGCTTACCGCCATCACTTCCGTCGCTGCTTGTCCTTCGTCCTGTGCGATGGCGCGTCCTAGCGGCTCTCCCGTGGTGACCGGTCCGTCGATCGCCGGCGCCACATCGTACACGACATGGACCCCGGAAGCATTGGCCTTCGGCACCACCAGTTTGAGATCGTTCGCCGCAACCGGCTGAATCAGCGGCCCCTCATGGACTTGCACGTGGACCGGGAGCGGCTGGCCCGACCTCAGCAGCGACACCGCGGTGAATTGATCGAAGCCCCAGTCCATCAGTTTCGCCGCCTGCGCGAAGCGTTGCGCATTCGACGGCGCGCCGAGGATCACCGCTATCAGCCGCATGTCGCCGCGCTTGGCCGTCGTGGTGACGTTGAATCCCGCCTGGTAGGTGAAGCCGGTCTTGAGCCCGTCGCATCCTTCGAAATGCCCGATCAAATGATTGGTGTTGTTCAGGATCGCGACGCCGTTGTCGAAATCCATATGCTCCTGAGAGGACCACATCAGCAAGTTGGTCTCGCGGATTATCGCGCGCCCCACAATCGCGAGGTCTAGCGCGGTGGTGCGATCGGCGTCGTGAGTCGGACGCGGCGGTAGGCCGTCAACGGTCTGATACAGCGTATGGGTCATCCCGAGCTGCTGCGCCCGATCATTCATCATGCGGACCATCGCCTCGACCGAGCCGCCGATCTTTTCCGCGACTGCGACGGCGGCGTCGTTGGCCGATTTGACCAGCGCCGCCTTCATCAGCTCGCGCAGAGGATAGACGTCGCCCTCTTTGAGGCCGACCCGCGAGCCGCCGGTATGCGCGGCGCGTTCCGAAATCCTCACCGGATCGTTGCCGTTGAAACGGCCCGCATTGATCTGCTCCTGCGCGACCAGCAGGTTCATCATCTTGGCCATCGAGGCCGGCGGCCACTCCATGTCGGCGTTGTAGGCCATCAGCACGCGACCGCTGTCGGCGTCCTCGAGCAGCGCTCCTTTGTATAGCGGTCCGCCGGAGGTCGCCGCCCTCGCCGCATGCTTATGAACTGACTTATGCACCCGGCGCCATTCTGTCGTCGCGCCTGCCGGCGACGCCGCGAACAGGATCGCGACGCTCAGCATCAAGGCCGAGCCGAACAATGTTGCCGATTTCAAATTAACGACCGCATGACGCCATCTCGACAAATTCCACCGCTTCCCCAATTCCACCACCTGCCTTGGTCGTCCCTTCGCCGCGCTCACGGAACGCGAATCAGCCCGCTTGGGTCAATCCCGCCCTTGGAGCGGTTGCTTTCGGCGTGTTGCAGAATCGCGAGGTTGGTCCGCGCCGGCGTGTAGTCGGGAATCTCACCTACCAACTCGTTCCATTCCTCGCTTGCTCTGACGTACTTGCCTTCCTCGGCGTAAATTGCGCCGAGCGTGTTGCGCGCGTCCGGTTGACTCGGATCGATTTGCAACGACCTTAGCGCTTCCTGCTCGGCTTGCGCGAGTGCTCCGCGGCGTTCATAAGCGAGCGCAAGATTGAAATGCGTCTCGGGCCGATCCGGTCCGAGCAGCGCCGCCAGCCGCAACACTTGAGTCGCGTCCTGGGTCTGGCCGCCTTCGAGATAGAGCAGGCCGAGGTTCAGGAACAACTGCCAGTCGTCGAGGCCAAGCTCGATCGCCTTTTGATATTCAGCGAGTTCCTGGCGATGCTCGCCCACGACGCCGTAGGCAAATCCCAAATGATAGTGCGCGAGCGCGTTACCGGGATCGTCGTCGATGACGGCGCGATGGCGTTTGATCGCCTCGGGGTAATCTTCCATGCCGAGAAAATAGTCGGCGAGCGGATCGCAAACCTGCTCGTCGGAGGCACTGCTCTTGGCGCTGGCGCGCGCGCTGACCGGCAACTGGGAAACCAGTGCAATCAGTGCCAAAAGGCAAATACTCAAACGCCGACAGCTAAACAATTTCTTAATTCCCCCCGCGGCCCGCGATACCCGCAGGAGGGAATCAGATGCTAGCAGGAATTTTCGCTACAAAAAAACGCGCAACGTGTTTTGCAACGCTGCGCGTGAAAAAAAGGCGTCGTGCCAGTCATCGCGCTCCGGATAAATCCGGGTTCGCGTGATTGACCGATCGCCGGAGGCAGAGCCAACTCCGCCCCCCGACCCTGAATGGATCGATCTGCTTAGGCGATTCGAAACAGGGCGGCCGCCTCGCGCGGTCGCCCCGTCGAATTATCCGTCAAACTGTTACGGATTGGCCGGAGCGCCGGTTCCGCCGGTGGCTCCAGTTGCGCCCGTCGCGCCAGTGGCTCCCGGGGCTCCGGTCGCGCCAGTCGCGCCAGTGTCGCCGGTTGCGCCAGTCGCGCCAGTGTCGCCCGTGGCCGTCTTGTGATGATGGCGACGATGATGATGCTTGGTCGTCGGCGACGCTGCTGCGTCCGGTGCCGCCATGCTGGCCTCTGCCGCAGGCGCTGCCATGCTCGGCTCAGCCGCCGGTGCCTGGGCGAAAGCAGGCATCGCCATCGCGGTGGCGAAAAACGCCGCGGAGAGGATTGATAGGGTGCGCTTCATACTCGTGGATCTCCTTGATCTGGGCGGTCCTTAATGGGCCGCAATGACTATTAAACGTATTGCTATACCTGTGCCATCGGGGTCACGGCAAGATCTATATGCAAGATTAAGCTAATTTCACTCGAATGTCGCGTCGCGATGACGCAATCGGTCTATCGCCTATCCGCTTTGCGTCGTCGTGCTTGCCGTTATCGTCTCCTTTTGCGCTCGTCTCTTAGCTCGCGATAAAGCGCTATCAACTCTTTAAACGCCCGTGCGACCACCTTGAGATTGGCGCCTGATTGCTCACCGGTCAGTCGCGGCAGATGCTGCACGTCAACCTCTTTTACCTTTGCCTGACGGCCGGCCAGCCGCGCCATCAGCTCGGTCGAGATCATCGCGCCATGCGCGCGCAGTTCCATCCCGTCGAGTTTTTCCCGCTTGAACAACTTAAAGCCGCAATCGATATC
>PMOH01000375.1 GCA_003161515.1 Deltaproteobacteria bacterium | reverse complement strand
CAGGCCGTGCTCGGCGGTATCACCGTGCTGTTCGAATTGCCGCTCGCGATCGCAGTCACGCACGCTGCGACGGCGCAGGCGTTGTTCTGCCTGATGGTGTCGATTGCCATTTTCACCAATCCGCGGTGGGACACGACGCCGCACATCGACGAACCACCATCGCTAATCCCGCTGACGACGCTCGCCCTCGCCACCACCGCTATCATCTATATGCAGATTCTGGTCGGTGCGTTGATGCGGCACATGAGCGCCGGCCTGGTGATTCCCGATTTCCCGCTTTCCTTCGGATACGTGGTGCCGCCGTACTGGAACGAATTCATCGCGGTCAATTTTGCGCATCGATGTGGCGCGGTCGTCGTCACCGCGATGGTTTTGTGGACGGTCGCGCGCGTGCTCCGGACGCATCGCGAGGTCGTCGCGCTTCGACGGCCCGCGCTCGGGCTGTTTCTGCTGCTGGTCGCGCAGATTTGTCTCGGTGCGATTACGATCTGGAGCGGCCGCTCGGTGATCCCGACCACCAGCCACGTCGCGGTCGGCGCTGCGGTGCTCGCGACCAGCCTGACCCTGACGCTTCGCGCCTATCACATTCTCGGCGCGCCGAATCGCGCGCATGCAATCGAGTCGCGCGCGAGTTCGCGCGTGATCGAACGCCAGGTGACCGCATGAACGCCAAAATAGCGATCGCCGAATCGGCGCTGACGCTGCCTCGCGGCCGCGTGAGCGATTACTTCGAGCTGACCAAGCCGCGCGTCGTGCTGATGGTGCTGGTCACGACTCTGGCGGGTTTCTATCTCGGCGGACGCGTGGGATTCGATGTCACGCTCGCGCTGAATCTGCTTGCGGGCACTGCGCTCGCCGCGGGCGGCACGCTCGCGCTCAATCAGTACGTCGAGCGCGACACCGACGCGATGATGGATCGCACGCGCAATCGCCCGCTGCCCGACATGCGGATGCGCCCGGTAGAAGCACTGGTATTCGGCTTTATCGCGACGACCGCCGGCCTAGCGTACCTGCTCCTCGCGACGAACGTGTTTTGCGCCGCGGTCACCTGTGCAATCGCGATCGTTTATCTCGGCGTTTACACTCCGCTGAAGCGTTACACCTGGATGTGCAATATCATCGGCGCGATTCCGGGCGCGCTTCCTCCCGTCGCGGGATGGGCCGCGGCGCGCGGTGGGCTCAGCTGGGAACCAATAGTGCTGTTCGCGATCATGTTCCTGTGGCAGTTGCCGCATACGTTTGCCGTCGCGCGGCTTTATCGCACCGACTACGCGCGCGCCGGCATCCATCTGCTTCCCAAGGACAATGCGCGCGGCGGAAATGCTTCGAATCCAATCGTTATTGCGGGAAGCCTCGGACTCATCGCGGTCGGCGTCATCCCGACCATGCTTGGCTTCGCGGGAATCCCGTACATGGTGATCGCCGTTGCGCTCGGAATCTGGATGCTGGCATTCGGGGTTGCGATGGTTCGCGCGCCGGGGAATTCGAAAGCGGCGCGCCGCCTGCTCCTCGCATCGTTAGTTTATTTGCCGATTGTCTTGTTAGTACTCGTACTGGATCGCGTGTGAGTAATCGAATGAGTACCCTGGTTACGCGCGAAGAGCGCAAAGAGGAAATCTGGCGGACGCTGAAAATTATAATCGGCGTCATGGTCCTGCTGGTAACGATCTCGGTCGTGACGATCATAGTGAAGCATTGAGATGGCACTCGGCGTGACAGCATCGACCGCGAAAGTTCGCCCGTTCGTGGCGCCAGTTCGCCGCGGCCGAACGTCGGACTCGGGCGCGGGCGGCGATCAGGTCGAGCGGCCCTTCATCAGCAGCCCAATGCTCGCGATCATGATCGTGATCGCATCCGAGATGATGCTGTTCAGTGGACTCATCGGCACCTTCCTGGTTTATCGCATGCAATCCGCCTTCTGGCCGCCGCCGGCGCTTCCGCGCCTGCCGATCGCAGTCACCTGGGTGAATACCTTCGTGGTGTTGTCGAGCGCGCTGACTATGACTCTCGCACTCCGCGCCGTACATCAGAGCCGCCAGCGCCTGACCCGCCGCTATCTGTTGGCGACGCTCGCGCTCGGCGTGACGTTTCTCGCGGTGCAGGGCAGCGAATGGGTACGCTTGGTCGCGCATGGGCTCAAGCTGTCGAGCGGAATGTACGGCGGCACATTTTATTTGTTGATCGGATGCCATGGCGCACACGTGACGGCCGGCGTCATCTGGCTCGCATGCGTGGTTTGGTTCGCGATGCGCGGTAGGTACAACGCGCGCAACGCCCACGCGATTGAGCTGTGCGCCGTGTACTGGTATTTCGTCTGCGCGGTCTGGCCGTTGCTATTCGGGCTGGTATATCTAATGTAGTTCGGCGCCTGAGGTGAACGTGACGATTAAAAATACGATGGCTTTGGCGACGGCGATTGTCGGATCGGCGCCGCAGATCGCAAACGCGTGCGCGACGTGCGGGCTTTCAGAGGGTGACGCCGCGTTCCACGCCTACAAGGCGAGCGTCTTATTCATGCTGGTATCGCCGTACGCCTCGTTCGCCGCGATTGGCGGGATTACTTACTTCGTTTATAAACGGTCGCAGCGCAAGAATGAGAATTCCACTACCAAGTAGTCAATTCAAAATGAAAACTGACTATAGCTATTTGCTCGAAAGAGGATGGTCGCGATGAGCGAGGCCGCTGCAGTAGAGACCCACGAACACGCCGTGGTCGATCAGTTAGAACCGTCGCTTACCCCGGGAAATCTCGGCAAGCTCGGGATGTGGTCGTTCCTGGCCGGCGACGCGATGACGTTCGGCGCCGCTATCGCCGCGTACGGCGCATTGCGCATCGGCAATCCCAATTGGCCGTCGCCCGCCGCCTATCTCGGTATTACCACCACCGCGATCATGACCTTCATCCTGATCTGCTCGAGCGTCACGATGGTCGAGGCGCTCGGCTCGATCCAGACCGCCAGGATGGCGCGGTATCGCAACTTCATGGCGTTGACGGTTCTCGGCGGCGTCCTGTTTCTCGCGATGCAGGCGTTCGAGTGGCATCACCTGCTCGGAGAAAGAGGGATGTCGATCAAGGTCGATCTGTTCGACGCGACCTTTTTCATTCTCACCGGTTTCCACGGCTGTCACGTTTTCGGCGGCGTCGTTTACAATAGCGTCCTTCTGATTCGCGGCATGACCGGCAAGCTGACGCCGGCTAAAGCCAACCTGGTCGAAATCGCGGGGCTGTACTGGCACTTCGTCGATCTGGTCTGGATCCTGATCTTCACTTTCATTTATCTGATTTAGGGAAAATTTAAATCATGACGACGCAAGCTGCGATTTCAGGACACGAGGCCGAACATAGCGGGCCGAACTACATTGCGGTTTTTATTTACCTGTCGATACTGACCGCGATCGAGCTCGGCGTTTACGCGATGGGCCTGCCGCAAGTCGCCAAGGTCGGTCTGCTGGTCGCGCTGGCGTGGGCCAAGGCCGTGCTGGTCGCGATGTATTTCATGCATCTCGCGATGGAGCGAAAGGGGCTCGCAATTATCGCGATCATTCCGGTAATCCTCGTCACGTTTCTGTGCTTCATGCTGCTGCCCGACCTGACGACGCGGATGTGGACCAAATTCGACCATCCAAGGCCGGTCACTGATGCGGCCGAGATGGGCGCGCATCCGGTCGCGCCGCCGCCGATGCAAACGCCGTAGCTGCGTCTGGAGTTTTTTGGAATCGTACCATTGGCTGGCGCCGTTCAACGCATTTCTTAACGGATGCGCAACAGCGGCGCTGCTCGCCGGATTCATCTTCATCAAAAGGGGAATGGTGCGAGCGCATCGCGCGTGCATGATCACCGCGATGGGCTTCTCCGCGGTCTTCCTGACGTCATACCTCGTCTATCACTACAACGTCGGCAATGTACGCTTCAGCGGCCAGGGATGGGTCCGTTCGCTGTACTTCTCGATCCTGATCCCGCACATAATCCTCGCGGGAGTGATCGTACCGCTCGCGCTGATGACGATTTGGTTCGCGCTGCGCGGCAACTTCCGCCGTCATCGTCGAATCGCGCGATGGACCTGGCCGCTCTGGATGTACGTGTCAGTGACCGGCGTGATCGTGTACCTGATGTGCTACCAGATGTACACGCCGATATATAACCTGCCAGCAACAGCGATAGCGCAGTCCACCGCGCGCTGAAGCTTTCTGTAAACGAGAGCTTTGCATAACTTGGGTCGGCGCTCTTCCCCTCTCCCTGTAAGGGAGAGGATCGAAGGTGAGGGTCCTTGTTCGCGCGCATCTTCCGCGCGCGACTTAAGATTCTGTTCCCCGCGTATCTTGCTTTTGATCCAAAGCTGACAAACATTTACCGCCATGCCTTTGATCGAATCACCTCAGCGGAATGCGCGAAGGTTGCGCCGCGAACAAACCGACGCCGAACGATTGTTGTGGCGACATCTGCGTGGCCGTCGAATGCGGAACGCAAAATTCAGGCGTCAGCATCCGATTGGTCCGTATTTCGCCGACTTTTGCTCGATCGAACGACGCCTCGTTATTGAGCTGGATGGCTGCCAGCATGCCGATCTTTCGCCGGAAGATGAAAAGCGCACTTCGTTTTTGAAATCCCGGGACTACCGAGCGCTCCGGTTTTGGAGCGATCAGGTGCTCGCAGATGTGGACGAGGTGCTTAAGGCAATCGACAAGTCCCTCGGTGGAAACATTCAGGCAGAGCCAGAATTTTAAGATCGCGCGCGAAAAAATCGCGCGCTGCGTACGGACCCTCACCTTCGATCCTCTCCCTTTCAGGGAGAGGAGAAGAATGCGAAAGCGAGAGTCCTTATACGGTGAGCATTCTTCGAGGTTCCGTTTCTGTTCCTACGCCTTCGCGCTCGGACGACTCGATACTGCCTGATGCCATCGCGCGAGGTTCTTCTGATTTTCCTGGATCCTGATCTGAGTCGTGCGCGCGAAATCGATTCCGATTAGCGCCGTGATATCCGCAATCGTGTAGCGCGGTCCCGCGATGAACTCGCGATCGGCCAGCACCGCGTCGAGCCATTCGAGTCGTTTGACCGCCGCGTTCTTGCAAACCTCGCCGTATTCTTTCACTTGCGGGATGCGTCCCTTGAAGAAATCGCTGGTGTTGCGGAACGATCCCGCCGCCATCCCCAATACTTCGAACTCCATCCGCCGATTCCACATCTCGACGACCGCCTTGTCCTTCGCATCAACGCCCATCAGGTGCGGCTCGGGCTTGAGCTCTTCGAAGTAGCGGCAAATCGCGACCGACTCGGCGATATGCGTGCCGTCGTCGAGTTCGAGCACCGGTATCCCGCCCATCGGATTGATCTTCAGGAACTCGGGCTTGCGATTGTCAGCAGTCGCAAGATTGACCTGCTCGAAGGGAACGTTGTTGATGCCTTTTTCCGCGAGGAAAACGCGCACGCGGCGTGGATTCGGAGCCCCGGTAAAATCGTAAATTTTCATAGTGGTTGCAATTTAAAACTGTGCGGCGCCGCCGTCAACCTTCACGCCTTAGCGCTGGGACGACTCGATACCGACTGATGCCATCGCGCGAGGTTCTTCAGCGCAGGATCCATCGGGACGCCCGCCGCCTGTACACCGAAATCGACTGCGACCTCGGCGGTGATATCCGCGATCGTGAACCGATCGCCCGCGATGTATGGCTTGTTGCCGATTTGCGCGTCGAGCCATTTGAACTGATTCGCCACCGTCTCGCGCTGGGTCGCACCATATTCCGGAAATTGCTTGATGCGGGACTTGAACATATCACTCGTATGCTGAAACGCGCGCGCCGCGGCGGCGAACAAGTTCAACTCCACGCGCCGGTTCCACATCTCGATGAACGCCTGCTCGCGGCTATCCTTGCCCATCAGGTTCGGCTCGGGATGCAAGCCTTCGAGGTAGCGGCAGATAGCGACCGACTCGGCGAGATGGGTGCCGTCGTCGAGCTCGACGAACGGCAAGCCGCCCGCGGGATTCTTCGCGAGCATCTCGGGCGTGCGATTCTTGCCGGTCGCAAGATCGACCTGCTCCATCGGAATCTTGAGACCTTTTTCCGCGACGAAAATTCTCAGCCGTCGAGGATTCGGAGCAAAAGCGAAGTCGTATATCTTCATAATGGTTGCAATCTAAAACCAGCCGTACGTTCGCGTCAACCTTGAATCGACTACAATCTGCGGCGCCGATCGATTACGCGACGCGCTTTGAATTCGGTGCGGGGCAGGGTGCCCGGCGCGACGATTTGTATTCGAGGCCGCAGTTCGCATTGGCGGATGACTTGGGCTTCGAGGCGCGCACGCAGTTCACTCGCGTGCATTTCATCGACCGGCGCGGAGGTCTCGACGACGATGGTGAAGGTGTCCATTACGCCCTCGGTCTCGAGCACGATTTGAAACTCGTTGCCGAGCGCGTCGAAGCCGCGCACAACTTCCTCGATCACGCTCGGAAACAGCTTGAGTCCGCGAATGTTGAGCATGTCGTCGGCGCGCCCGTTGAATCCGCCGCGAGCGCGCGCGAAGGTGCGGCCGCACACGCATTTGCCGTAATCGAAAGTCGCAAAGTCGCCGACCAAAAATCGCAATTGCGGCGAACCTTCCGAATTCAGATTGGTCACGACGGTCAATCCGCGCGCGCCCGGCGCCACCGGCTCGAACGTGTCGGGATCGACCAGCTCCCAGATTTGCAAATCTTCCTGCACGTGCGTGCCGACGGGATCGCGCTTGAGTCCTTCGCGACAAGTGAACGCCCATCCTGCGGGAACCGCTTCGGTGCATCCATAAACGTCGTGCATCGCGGCGTTCCAGGTTTCCTCGATACGTTTGCGCGTCGATGCGATTCCCGAAGCCGGCTCGCCGCCGCAGATCACTTTGGTGATTGAGCTCGCCGTGGGAGCGCCGGCTTCGCGCATTGCCCCCGCGAGATGCAGCGAATACGACGGCGTCGCGACGAGGATTGTCGGCTGGTAGAGGTCGATCATCTGCATACGGCGCTCGGTCGGCACTCCGCCGGGCACGACCGCGACCTTCATCAGGTTGAACGCGTGATGAATCGACCAGAAAAAAACGTGCGGATTGTAGTTGGTGCAGGTGAGCGCGCTGTCGCCTGCGCGCACGCCCATCGCGTACAACGCGCGCGCGCTGGTTGTCGCCCACAACTCGGCGTCGAGCGCGGTGTAGCGGAACGATCGCGGCGTCGCGGTGGTACCCGAGGTCGAAAAGATCATCCACCCGCGATTGCGCCAGGTCTTATCGTCGATCGGCGTGTAGGTTCCCCACGGCCGATTCGCCGCGACGTCGCGCGCCATCTCATCCTTGGTCGTGACCGGAAATTTCGGAAGATCGGCAAGCGTCCTGATGTCGGCAGGCTTCAATTTTGCGGCCTTGAACTTCGCGCGATAGAACGCGCTGTGCTCGTAGAGGTACGGAATCATCGCGGCGAGCTTTTCATTCTGTATTTCGCGGATACGCTCGCGCGACGCGCATTCGAACTGTGGCGCCCAGTGACGCCTGGTCGCCGGCCCGCGCATCGCGCGCGCGAATTTCTCGAGCACGGCGATCCAGCGTTCCCGCGAGTCGAGCTTTTTCAGGCGAGGCGCTCGCGATGGTAAGCGAGATAGATTGCGGTGCCGATTGAACCCGTCAGCGCAATTGCCAGGTAGCCAACAATTGGCCCAATCGGTCGCGGCCCCGGTGCTTGCGTGTACCAGAACAGTACGAGGTTGTATGGGACGTAGAACGCATAGACGATCGCGAGCGGCAGCACCCACCTTCGCAATCTCCAGATGCCGAAGGCGTAGGTGAGGAGTACCGCTCCGAAAAGCGGACCGAGTATGAGATTGTGCGCGATGCCGTAAAACCTATGACCGAAAACCACCAGCCCGAGATGCGTCGGGTTGCGGGCGAACTGAAACGCCTTGGTGAAATCGGAAAGCGCGAGCACGACGAACAACACCGTCATCACGGTGAGGAACCATCCACGGCGGGCGGATTTGTCTGCCATGCGCGGGACGGTAATCTCGTGCGCACCAGGATTCAAGCCGTGAAAAAGTAAAAAAAAACGGCCGGAGCGTCGATGCTCCGGCCGTCGTTCGATCGATTCAGTTAGCGTTCAGCCCTTCAGGAATTTCCGGATGGCAGAGACGAGCGCTTCCTGCTGCTCGTACATCACCATGTGGCCCGCGTTCTTGATCAACTCGAGCTTGCAGTTCTTGATCCGGCTCGTGAACTCCTTCGCATAGACCGGCGGGATCAATTTGTCGTCGTCGCCCCACAGCAGCAGCGTCGGCGCTTGAATCCGATATGCCCGCTTCTTGAGGCCGCGATCCGGGATCGGCCACAGGAACTTGCTGGCCGTCGCGAACCGCTTCACGCGCTCGACGTACATCGTCTCGAGCGCTTTGAAGTCCGACGGTATCGCGGTCATCATCTGCGCCGCCGGCGAATTGGGATCGTGGAACAGCATCGGTGCGATCTCGGTGAGTTGCGCGGCAAACAAGTCGGGGATCGGTACTTCGTCGATCCAGAAACCGGCCGGCGCGATCAGCACCAGTTTCTTCGCGCGATGCACGTCGAACGCCGCGACCTCCGCCGCGAGCATCCCGCCCATCGAATGGCCGACGATGTTCGCGGTCGGGATTTTGAGTTCATCCATCAACTCGTGGAAGAACAGCACCGCGTCGGCGATATCATCTATATGCTCGTTGCCGGTCGATTCGGCGTAGCCTGGGAATTGCGGCGCGTAAACCTTGAACGTCTTGCCGAGCTCCTCGAGGAACGGCTCGACCGGCATCAGTCCGCCGGCGCCGTGGATAAACAGGAGCGGCTCGCCGCTGCTCCCGTAGGTCTGCATCTCGAGCGAGAATTTTCCGCCTAGAAGTTTCTGAGTCGTGTTCATTTCGCGCTCCGAACCTCCGCCGAGGCCGACGCACTCGCGCGCACCGTGCCGTTTGTTTCGCGCTTGTCGAAGTAGACTGGACCCGGCATCGCGAAATCCGCTTGCGGCAGGTCACGCTTGGGCGACCACCGATCTTCGAAGTTGCTCCACAGGTCGCGCATGTGCGGCATGACTTCGGTCGCGAACAGGCTGGTGCTCTTGCGCACGAGTTCCGGCGGCATCGATCCGATCTGTTGCAGGATCATCAGATGCCCGCAGTTGAGCGACTTCATCGCCTCGCGCAAACGCTCGCGCACCGTCTTCGGCGATCCCGCGATCACGTAGCCCTGATCGATGAAGTCCTTCCACTTGAGGCCCTCGCGACGCAGCGCCGCCTGGTCGCCGACCTGGCCGAGCACGCCGGCCTTGATCGTCTTCACCGTGCGATATCCCGGCGCGTCGGCGAAGCCGTTATAGACGTGCAGGCATCGGTTGTAGAAGTAGTCCATGTGCGCGGCGTAATCCTTCTCCGCCTGCTCGTCGGTCTCCGCCACCGCGACGACCTGCGCGAAGCCGAGGCTGTAGGGATTCAGCTCCTTGTTCTTTTTCGCCATCACTTCCCAATAGCCGTCGGCGACTTTCTTGCCCGCGATATACCCGAAGTAGGAAAGGAAGCTGTACTGGTAGTCGTGATCGGCGCAGAAGTCGTAGGTCTCGACCGATCCGCCGCCGGGAATCCAGATCGGCGGATGCGGCTGCTGGAGCGGCTTCGGCCACAGGTTCACATAACGAAGCTTGGTGTATTTGCCGTTGAACGAGAAGACGTCCTTGGCCTTCCACGCCTTGAGGATCAGATCGTGCGCCTCGTAATACTTCTCGCGAATCGTCGCGGGAACTTCGCCGTAGCAGAAGTTGGTATCCATCGAGGTGCCGACCGGGAAGCCGGCGATCAGGCGGCCGCCCGAGATAACGTCGAGCATCGCGAATTCCTCGGCGACGCGAATCGGCGGATTGTAGAGCGCGATCGAATTGCCGAGCACGACCAGGTTGGCGTTGCGCGTGCGCCGCGTGAGCGCCGCCGCCATGATATTCGGCGACGGCATCAGCCCGTACGCATTCTGATGATGCTCGTTGACGCCCAGGCCGTCGAAGCCCATCGAATCGGCGTACTCGAGCTGATCGAGGTAGTCATTGTAGAGGCGATGCCCGACTTTCGGATCGTACAAATCGCGCGGGATATCGACCCAGACGCTTCGATACTTTTCCTTGAAGTCCTCAGGCAGAAACCGATACGGCATCAGATGGAACCAGGTAAATTTCATAACTCGTTCTCCTTTTAGATCGTTGCTCTCGCCGCAGCCTTACGCCGACGGACCGACGCCGACCTCGTCTAAATTTGATTTCCCATTCCGCCTCTTCCCCTCTCCCTGTAAGGGAGAGGATGAAGGTGAGGGTCCGATTTGAGCGCGCGCTTTTCGCGCGCGATTTAAAATTCTGCTCTTGCTCTGTTTTCTTCTCACGCTCAGCTGTGAAGCCGCCAGATGCGACTCAAGCGCCTCATCCAGAAAGTGCTCCGGATTGAGCCCAGTGACATCGCGAAAGAAATTGCCGTCGCCCATCAGCATGAACGCGCCGTTCATACTCGCCCACACGACCGCGGCGGTCCTTTTCGGGCCCATCGAATTGGCGAT
>PMOH01000348.1 GCA_003161515.1 Deltaproteobacteria bacterium | reverse complement strand
GCGCCGTTGTTCAAGGGGATGCTCGCGTCGGAAGTGTTCGAGTTCGGCGGCATGGTGATCGATCCGACGTATCAGGGCAAAGGGCTGGTCAAACTGATGTCGGACACGGCGCGGCTGTTCGTTTTTTCGCGACGTCCGAAGCTGCTGATCACGAATCCGATCGAGCCGCTCTACGAGATGTACAAACAGCTCGGCCTCAAGACGGTAGGGCGCGAGCCGGTCGAGCATCCGCATGCGTACAACGTTAAGGTCTGGCTGATGTACGGCAGATTCGACGAGATGTCGAAGCCGTACTTCATGTAAGCTTCGAGTTTTCACTTAGCCTTCCCGCCGACTACGATACGTTTGCGCAGTCGCGTTGGAGGTAACCGCAAATGGCATCGAGTGATCAGTTCCAGCCTCCGCCAACTACCCGTCGCGAGGACGTCCGCGAAATTCTACACGGCATCGAAGTGCCGGATCCCTATCGCTGGCTGGAAGATGGCGCGGCACCGGAGACCCGCGCGTGGCTTTCCGCGCAGCGGGAGTATGCCCGGCCGTTCCTGGACACGCCCATCCGGGGACGAATCCGCGAGCGGCTAGCCGAGTTGATGAAGGTCGATGCGATGGGTTTTCCGTTCGAGCGCAACGGTTACTACTTCTATTCGCGAAGACGCGCCGACGATCAACAAAGTGTCATCTGCCGGCGCCACGGACTGCATGGTGACGAGGAAGTTCTCGTCGATGCCAACACAATGAGCGCCGACGGGATGACCGGCGTTCATATCGTCGCTATTTCCCGCGACGGTTCCGTTCTCGCGTACGGCGTGCGGCACGGTGGTGAAGACGAGTTTTCGATTAATCTGATGGATGTCGCGTCTCGCCGAGACTTACCGGACCGGCTTTCGCGTGCGCGATACAACCAGAACGCGTCATGGAAGCATGACGGCAGCGGTTTCTACTATGCGGTCAGGACCGACCTGGGTCCGCGCATCAGATTCCATCGCGTGGGCACTGGGCTTCCCGAAGACCGCGAAATAATCGGATCAAACTGGGGACCCGAACGATGGGCCGCCGCGTCCGTGTCGGACAACGGAAAATATCTGATGATCGGCAGCGGTTACAGGACCGCGAGCACCAAGAGCGGCGATCGGAACGACCCGTATTTTCAGCGGCTCGACCCCGAGGGCGAGATCATCCCGATAGCCGACGACCTCGACGCATTCTCGACTGGTTCGGACGCGGGCGACGCGTTCATCATGCTGACCAACTGGCAAGCGCCGCGGCGCCGCGTCATCCGGGTCGAGTTCGCCAATCCGTCACGTGACAATTGGCGCGAGATCATTCCTGAGGGTCCTTCAACGATTGAAAGCGTGGCAACCGTCGGCGGCAAATTGATCGTGACCTATCTCGAGGACGTGCGCTCGCGCGTTCGAGTGTTCGAGCCGGACGGAACCTTTGTGCGCGATATGGAGTTGCCAGGCGCCGGCACCACCGGGGGATTTACCGGGCGATGGAGTCGCAGCGAATCGTTTTTCTTCTTCACCTCGTTCAATCATGCCCCGACAATTTACCGCTACGACCCGGCGACCGGAGAGCGCGACGTTTGGTGGCGTCAACAAGGTGTTCCCGACCTCGCGCAATTCGAATTGCGGCAAGTCTGGTATCCGTCGAAAGACGGAACCAGGATTCCGATGTACCTATTCCACAAGCGTGGGCTTGCGCTCGACTCCGCGCGCCCGACGTTGCTGACGGGATACGGCGGATACAACCTCAGCATGCCTCCGGTTTACTCGACGTTGGCGGTGGTTTGGGCCGAGGCAGGAGGAGTATTCGCGTCAGCTAACATCCGTGGCGGCGGCGAGTTCGGCGAGGAATGGCACCAGGCCGGACGGCGGGAGCGAAAGCAAAACGTCTTCGACGATTTCATCGCAGCCGGCGATTGGCTCGTCGCCAATCGCTATACGCAACCGTCGAAGCTCGCGATTTCAGGCGGCAGCAATGGCGGCCTGCTGGTAGGCGCCGCGCTGACGCAGCGTCCGGATCTGTTTCGCGCCGTTATCTGCCATCGCCCGTTGCTCGACATGATGCGGCATCACAAGCATCCGGTGGGTCATTACTGGATCGGCGAATACGGATGCGCTGACGATCCGAAGGACTTTCCGTACCTGTTCGCGTACTCGCCCTATCACAACGTGCGCGCCGGAACGCCGTACCCGGCAGTGATGCTCGTCACTGGAGATTCAGATACGCGATGCGATCCGATGCACGCTCGGAAAATGGCTGCGATGCTTCAATCGGCGACGGCGTCGAAGCATCCGATCGTACTTTACTATCGCGCCGAAGCCGGGCACATGGCGACACTGCCGATGGACGCGACGATTGATGAGCTCGCGGATCAGCTGGCGTTCCTGTTCCGCGAACTGGATGTAGCCTTCTAGGACTTCGCCTTCTGCTCCGCCTTGGGAGTGCCGCCCATGAAGGTTGCGGCGCCCTGCATTACCCGGGTGCCGACGCTTAACAGTGCGTCGGTGACGCCGGGGAACAGTGATGCGAGTTTTTCTGCGACTGCCGCGCCCGGGGGGACGTCCACTTCCGTCAGCCCGAACGCAGCTGCGGCCAGCACCGCCCACGTGACCCATCGCGCCGGCATCGCCATCATCGCGGAGACGCCTTTCAAAGAGTCGTGCTTGAGCGCGTTGCGCGCCATCGGCGTGTCGATCACTCCGGGCATCACCAGCGAGACTTTTATCCCGGTGTTGAATAGCTCGACGCGCAGCGCTTCGGTCATCCCGACCAGCGCAAACTTGGTCGAGCTGTAACCGCCGAGCGGGCTGACGCCGCGGCGTCCCGCGAGCGACGAGATATTCACGATATTGCCCGACTTGGCTTTGCGCATCTCGGGCAGTACGGCTTGCATCGCATTGAGCGCGCCGAAAACGTTCACCGCCATCATTTTTTCGAGATCTTCAGGGCGCATCGACTCGACCGTTTCCGCGATCAGCAGGCCCGCCGAGTTGATCAGGATATCGACCTTGCCGAAGGCCTCCTTTACCTGCTCGATCGCCCAGAACACGCGCGCGCGATCGGTCACGTCGCAATCGAGCGCGAGCGCTTTGCCGCCGGCCTTGTTGATTTTCGTCGCGAGCTCTTCGAGCTGCACGCGCCGCCGCGCTAGAAGGGCAACGTGGGCGCCTTGTTCGCCGAACGCGAGCGCGACGTCGTGGCCGATNNGATTCCCGCTTGGCTTCGCTCATTGCCGTCACCTCGCTTGGGCGCCGTTGCACGAAATTGATGGCGTGGCGTCGCGTTTGCGATTGTGCGCCGTCATCCGCGCATGCGCAAACCCTTCGCCGCGCCGGTTGCCCGCCCGATGCGAGGTGGTTAGCTTTTAGTTCGGTAGGGCTCGCGATGGGGTGGAGTGAAAACAATGAAATCGAGAACCGTCGTCACTGAAATCGCAGCGGCCGGCGCGTTGATCGGCTCGTATCCGCTGGATTGGCTGGTCAAAAGAGGCGAGCCGTATTTCTGCGAGCCGTCGAGCGAGCCGGTGATTCTGCTTCACGGCTTCGGCGGCAGCCGATCCAATCTGCTCGCGCTCGGCGCGTACATCCGGCTGGCGGGATTCGACAATGTTTCGTACTTCGAGTACCCGCGATGGCAGACGCTGACTGATTCCGCCGCGCAACTTGGACGCGTCGCAGATGAAAAATCCGGCGGCGACGGCGGCGTCCATCTGATCGGTCACAGCCTCGGTGGCACTGTTGCACGACGCTTTGCGACGAGCGCGCCCCGGCGTGCGGTGCGATCGCTGATTACGCTCGGCTCGCCATATTCGTACGGTCAATGGAGTCCCAGGGAGCTGGGAATTTTCGGCGACGACGATCCGATCGTGCCGGCGCCGGTCGAGGGGCTGACCAATAGCGCGGCGTTCGGACGAATCGTGACGCTGCACGACGTCGGGCATCTCGCACTGATCTTTCATCCTGAGGCGCTGCGGATCATCGGCACCGAGCTGCGCGCAAATCGCGCGCCCGAGAGCAAAGCCGCGGCGTAAGCGCTGGCGCGTCAGTAGAAAATCGCTCTACACTCATCCGATGGCATCAGCAAAAGAAGCCGGCGCGATCGTGCTGGTCGGCGGGCGCAGCTCGCGGATGGGCCAGCCCAAGGCGGCGCTGGATTTCGGCGGGATGCCGCTGCTCACCAGGATTGTCATCGAGCTCAAATGGTGGTTCGACGAAATCGTTATCGTCGCAGCGCCGAAGTCGGAGGGGATGCCGCGCATCGAGATTCCCGGATTGAAGATCGTGCACGACGAGACCGCGTTCGCGGGGCCGCTCGACGCGCTCAGACGCGGGCTGAACGCGCTCGATCATGGCGTCGCGTTCGCATGCTCATGCGATCTGCCGCTGTTGAATTCCGACGTTGCGGCCGACCTGGTAGCGATGCTCGATGACTTCGACGCGGTGATGCCGGAAGTCGGCGGCAAGCTGCAGCCGCTGCACGCGGTCTATCGCAAAGAATGTGCAAACTCGATCGCCGCACTCGAAGCAAGCGGCGAGAATCGGTTGACCGCCAACGCCAGCGCAATCAACGCGAGAAAAGTCGGCGAAGAAGAACTCAGAGCGATCGATCCGCAGCTCACCAGCTTCTTTAACGTGAACACGCCCGAAGACTACCGTCGCGCACTTGAGCTGGCGCGTCTGTCACCCTGACGAAGCGGCGGGCGGCAGCGGCGGGAGTCAGTAGGGCCGCGCGTTTTAGCGGATACGGCGATTTCGGCTAGAGCCTTCCGCCCGTGCGCATTACGCTGATTGCGAACCAGAGCAGCCACGCTATGTCTTTGAAGCTCACGATCGCGAGGACGACTACGAGGCATCCGATCCCGACTCGATACAGAACGCCAACCTGTCTTGAAGATCGCCACACATACCAAGCAACGAATGCGAACGGAAGTCCCGGCAAGATGCCAGTAATAAACAGAGGAGCTAGACCGGTGAATGGCCCGAGATGCGGAAAGATCAGGCGATGCCACCTAGTGCTGGCCGCCGCTGCGTCTTCTATGGAGTTGATTGCCCAAGCTAAGATCGCAGCGAACATTAGCAGTGAGATATTCCGGAGTATCTTGCTATGATCTGATATTGGCACGATCATACCCCCCCCCCTAGGATCACGGCCAGAAAGACGGGTTGGTGTTCAGAGGTCCGTTCGGCATGAAGAGAACTATTACTCCCAATCGATAGCGCCCCGCGTATTTTCCTGATCGACTGGATCTGGATTCGCCACTCAGCCGGGTCCCGAGAGATTACTAGCACATGAAAATAGCGCGTCGTTGCAATAGTTAAGATGGTCTAGAGAATTACCTGTGCCATAACACGCGTCATGCGTGGCGCAAACATTGGTCGAGACTGTCGGTTATCCGCCCGAGGTGAACGATCCAGCAAGGGCGGTGACGCCGGAAATTGTCAGGAAGTTGTCTGCACAACGGACCGCTGCGCGATCTCAGAAACCGGAACCGGCTTCGCTGGCGCGAAGCTGTCCGAGATCCTTCCTGCCGCTCGCGTTGCTCGCTCTGTCAGGATGACAAAGGAGGCTCGCTGCGTTCGCGATGACAGAGGCTGCGCTCGCGATGCTCGCTGCGTCGGGACGAGGTTCGTCCGCTCCTTAGCCCTTTTTTTCCCACCTCAAAATTGGCCGACGCGCTGCCAGCGCTTCGTCCACGCGCGAAACGGGGAGGGTCTGCGGCGCGTTCTTGACGCGTTCGGGATCGTTCAGTGCTTCGTCGTAAATCCGCTCCATCGTATCGACGAAGCTGTCCAGGATTTGCTTGCTCTCGGTCTCGGTCGGCTCGATCATCAGCGCGCCCGGCACCACCAGCGGGAAATAGATCGTCGGCGGATGAATCCCGAAATCAAGCAGGCGTTTCGCGATTTCGAGCGTGCTCACGCCGGCGCGTTTTTCGAGGTCGTGCGAGAGCACGCATTCATGCATCGACGGTTCGCCGGTCGCACTTGGAAAATGCGGTTGCAGCCGCTTGCGCACGTAGTTCGCGCCGAGAATCGCGAGCCGGCTCGCCATCCCGAGGCCGTCGCCGCCAAGCGCGAGGATGTACGCATACGCGCGCACGATCATTCCGAAGTTGTTGTGAAACGAGCGCATCCGTCCGATCGAGTCGGGGCGTTCGGCATCGATTTCGTAACCGACGCTCGAATGCTTCAAGCGCGGGAGCGGCAGGAACGGTTCGAGATGCTTTTTCACCGCGACCGGTCCCGCGCCCGGGCCGCCGCCGCCGTGCGGAGTCGAGAAACTTTTGTGCAAATTCAGTTGCACGATGTCCGCGCCCATGTGTCCTGGCTTCGCGACGCCTAGCAGCGCGTTCATGTTCGCGCCGTCGAGATAGAGCATCGAGCCGCGTTCATGCAGCGCGGCGGCGATTTCCTGGATTTCAGGCTCGAAGATTCCGAGCGTGTTGGGATTGGTGACCATCATCGCCGCGACGTCGTCGCTCACCAGCCTTCGAACTTCGGCCGCTTCGAGGTAACCGCGCATGTTCGACTTCGCGACGATCACTTCGAATCCCGCGAGCGTGCAGCTCGCCGGATTGGTGCCGTGCGCCGTGTCCGGGATGATCACCTTGTGCCGCGCTTCTCCGCGCTTGCGATGATACGCGCGAACCATCAGCAGGCCGGTCAACTCGCCCTGCGCGCCGGCCGCCGGATGCAGCGAGACCGTGTCCATCCCGGTGATTTCGGCCAGCGCCGCTTCCATCCGGGCGATCAGTTCGAGCGCGCCCTGCGCGAGATGCGCCGGCATACAAGGATGCAGCCCCGCCAAACCCGCTAGCGCCGCGAGCTCGTCGTTGACGACCGGGTTGTACTTCATCGTGCACGATCCGAGCGGGTAGAACTCGAGCGCCTGCGCGAAGTTGAGCTGCGACAGGCGCAGGAAATGCCGCAACACTTGCGGCTCGCTGAGTTCTGGAAAGCCGGGGAGATCCTCGCGGCAAAGTTCGGCGCCCAGGAGTTCAGCACCGCGCCGATCGCCGGCATTTCGCGGCGACAGGTCGGTGCCGCGGCGGCCTTCTGACGACAGTTCGAAAATCAGCGGCACGCCCGACGTGGGCTCGATTCGATCGAGCGTCGAGGGAGTTTCAGGAATTACGACTGGTCCGATTTTGCCCGCACTTGCCATCACCGCACCCCCGCAATTGCCGCCGCCAGCGCACCGAACTCGTCGCCGCGATTCATTTCAGTGACAGAAACCAGCAGCGCGTCGGAGAGTTCGGGATAGTCATCGCCGAGCGGGACGCCCGCGAGGATTTGCTTGCGCTCCGCGGCTTCCAGAGCGGCCGTGGGATTCGCGAGCCGCAGCGCGAACTCATTAAAGAACGGTCCTGAGAAGCGACGACGGATGCCGGTCGCCTCGAGCGCGTCGACTGCCTGATGCGACAGTTCGACGTTCCGCTCAGCCAGTTCGCGGAGTCCCGTGCGGCCCATCAGCGAGAGATAGACCGTCGCGGCGAGCGCGCACAGCGAATGATTGGTGCAGATGTTCGAGGTCGCGCGTTCACGACGAATATGCTGCTCGCGAGTGTTGAGCGTCAGGCAAAACGCGCGGCGGCCGTCGCGATCGCGAGTCTGTCCGACCAATCGTCCCGGCATCTGGCGCAGGTGAGCGGTTCGCGCGGCCATAAAACCAACGCCTGGTCCGCCATATTGAAGCGGCAGCCCAAAACTTTGACCTTCACCGACGGCGATATCCACGCCAAGTTCGCCCGGCGGACGCAGCAGCCCGAGCGCGATGCCCTCGGCGGTGGCGGAGATTGCCAGTGCGCCAGCGCGATGTGTTTTTTCAGTAATCGAGCCAAGCGGCTCGATCACGCCGAACGCGTTGGGATAGCCGGTGACGGTACACAGCAGTCGATCGTTCGCGATTCGATCGAGCGCGGCGGCGTCGGTCGCGCCGGTCGCGTCATCGAACGGAACTTCGACGATCTCGATTCCGTGGAGCGCGCTCAAGTAGGTGCGGATAGTTGCGCGATAGTCGGGCCACAGCGCTCGCGACAGTGCGACGACGGAGCGGCGGGGCATCAGCCGTCGCGCCATCAGGACCGCCTCGGCCGCAGCCGATGCGCCGTCGTACATGCTGGCGTTGGCGACTTCCATCGCGGTGAGCTGCGTGATCAGCGTCTGAAATTCGAAAATCGCCTGCGTCGTCCCCTGGCTCGCCTCGGCCTGATACGGCGTATAGCTTGTCGCGAACTCCGCGCGTCCGATAACCGCGCGCACCGCCGCCGGCACGTAATGACGATAGTAACCGGCGCCGAGAAAGCTCGTGAATCCCGACGCGCCCGTGTTGCGCGCCGCCAGCGTAGAAATCTCGCGGACGACATCGGCTTCGCTGCGCCCACGCTCGAGATTGATGGTCGCGCTCGCGCGCAGGTTCGCCGGCACATGCGCGATGAGGTCGTCGAGATGCTTGGCGCCGATCGTCTCGAGCATCGAGGCGACGTCGCTGTCGGTATGTGGCATGAATCTCATCGAATCAATTAGTCCTCATTCAATCACACGCTCGCAGTTGATGCCGCATGCGCTTCATCGCGCCGATAGAACGGCCGCGGCACGACCGTCGCGCGCGCTTTGCGATTGCGAATTTCGACTTCGAGCGTCTCGCCGACGCCCGCAGCTGTTTTCAGGTATGCCATCGCGATCGGCCGCTGAATCGACGGCGCGAACGTCCCGCTGGTCACGACGCCCGCCTCGTCGCCGTTTCGAAATACGCGGTAGCCCTGCCGCGCGACCATTTTGCCGTCGTCGGTCTGCAGTCCGATCAATCTCTTTTTCAGACCCTGTTGACGTTGCGCAGTAAGCGCTGTGCTGCCGACGAAGTCGCGACCGAGCTTTACGAACGTCGCCAGTCCCGCTTCGAGCGGCGACGTATCGCGATCGAGTTCGTGACCGTAGAGCGGCAGACCGGCTTCGAGCCGCAGCGTGTCACGCGCGCCAAGTCCGACAGGCTTGATATTCGCAGCGGCGCCGACGTCGAGAATCGCCTCGAACAATTGCCGCGCGCCGTCGTTGTCCACGAACAGCTCGAAACCGTCTTCGCCGGTGTATCCTGTGCGCGCAGCCAGGCACGTGATTCCCGCGACATTTCCTTCCGCGACGCCGAAGCGCGCGACATCGGCAATCGGAAAATCCGCGAGTATCGCCAGGATCGCGACGGCCACCGGTCCCTGCAACGCGATCAGCGCGGTCGCATCGCTCACATCTTCGAAGTGTGCGCGCCCGCCGTTGAGCTCGACGATCCAATCGCGATCCGCCTCGATGTTCGACGCGTTGACGCAGAGCATGTAGCGCTCCGGGCGGAGCCGATACACGATCAGGTCGTCGATCGTGCCGCCAGTCTCATTGCACATAATCGTGTACTGCGCCTGTCCCTCCTTGAGCCGCGCCGCGGAATTGGTGAACGCGCGCTCGAGCGTCGCGAGCGCATTCGGTCCGCTGATTTCGAACTCGCCCATGTGACTCAGATCGAAAATTCCCGCCGAATTGCGGACCGCAAGATGCTCCTCGATAATCCCGCTGTAACTGACGGGCATCTCGAAACCACCGAAAACCGTCATTCGTGCGCCGAGTTTCTGGTGAAGGTCAAATAGGACAGTGCGCTTGTGCGCGTTCATCAGCGGCAGAATTCTAACAGACCGTTTTCAGTGGAACGAGAGACCGAGCGCAGGTTGCCAACAATCGCGCGGCTTCTGTCCACAGCGCCTTGCTCGACGCGATCCAGTGCTATTATCTACTGATACCCGATGGCTGCGATCATCATGGATGGCCGGGCGCTGAGTGCGCATCTGATGCCGGAGTTGCGCGCCAACGTTGACGAGCTCAAGAGCAAGTTCGGATGCACGCCGTCGTTGGCGGCGATCCTGGTCGGCGACGATCCCGCGTCGCGGCAATACGTCAAGAACAAACAGCGCGTCGCGGCGGAACTCGGATGCGAAAGCCGCACAGTCCGAATGACATCGGCGGAGGCGACCACCGAATCGCTGCTGAGCGTTATCGACGGACTCAACGCTGACGCGCTCGTCAACGCAATCCTGCTGCAGTTGCCGATCCCCGATTCTGTCGATCGCTTCCGCCTGTTCGACGCGATCGCGCCCTTGAAGGATCTCGACGCGGTCAGCTCGGCGAGCGTCGGCGGATTCTATCGCGGCGAGTGGGGACGCTTCATACCATGCACTCCGCGCGGCGTCTTGACCCTGCTCGACCACTACCAGGTGCCCGTCGACGGTGCGCGCGCCACGATCATCGGACGCAGCGATATTGCGGGCAAGCCGACCGCATTGATTCTCGGCGGACGCCTGCGCAACGCGACCATCACCTGGTGCCATCGCCACACCCGCGACCTCAGTGCGATTTGCCGCGAGGCCGACATTCTCATCCCGTGCGTCGGCGCCGACACCGGCCGTCCATACTTAATCACCGCCGACATGGTGAAGCCGGGCGGCTGCGTGATTGACGTCGGCTTCCGCCGTGTCGGCCCCGGTAAGTTCGTGGGCGATGTCGATTTCGAAGCGGTGAAAGATGTCGCGGGCTGGCTGACGCTCAATCCGGGCGGCACCGGTCCGATGACCGTCGTCGCGCTGATGCAGAACCTGATTGACGCGACCCGCTATCAGCTCGGATTGCAGCGCGCCGCATATTCCGTCTAGCTGCGCATTGCTTTGCGCAAGGTTCAAGTTTCCCGTACATTTGCAAACTGCACTACAGGATCGTGCGCACAATCGAATGACATCACCGACCAACGGTTCCAAAATCACCAGCTCGAGCGGCGCAAAATCGGGCAAACGCACGCTCAGCGACGTTCTGATCGGACCGGCGCGTGACGTTCGCGATCCCGAAATCTTCCATAGCCTCTCGCTGGTCGCGTTTCTGGCGTGGGTCGGTCTCGGCTCCGACGGCCTGAGCTCCTCGTGCTACGGCCCCGAGGAGGCCTTCCTCGCGCTCGGCCATCATCAGTACCTCGCCGTATTCCTCGCGATGCTGATGGCGCTGACCGTCTTCATCATCTCGGCGTCCTATTCGCAGACAATCGACCTGTTCCCGACCGGCGGCGGCGGTTACCTGGTCGCGACCAAGTTGCTCGGCAAATATTTCGGCCTGGTTTCCGGATCGGCGCTGGTCGTTGACTACGTACTGACCATCGCGATCTCAATCGCGAGCGGCGCCGACGCAATCTTCAGCTTCCTGCCCGTCGATTGGCTGCCCTACAAGTTCTGGCTGTGCCTCATCGTCGTGGTGTTGATGGTCCTGATGAATCTGCGCGGGGTGAAGGAATCGGTGCTATCGCTCCTGCCAATTTTCATCGCCTTCATCATTATGCACGTGTGGCTGGTCGGCTACGCGATCCTCAGCCGTGCGCCCGAACTGCCGTCAATCGTCGGTCACGCCGTGCGCGAGGTCCACGCCAGCGCGCATAGCATCGGGATGCTCGCGCTCGCGGTGATTTTCTTCCGCGCCTACAGCCTCGGCGGCGGCACCTACACCGGAATCGAGGCGGTCAGCAACGGTCTGCCGATTTTGCGCGAGCCGCGCGCCGAGACCGGCAAGCGCACGATGATTTACATGGCGCTGTCGCTCGCCTTTGTCGCCGGCGGCATCCTGCTCGGCTACCTGCTGCTCAACGTCGAGGCCGAGGCGGGCAAGACCCTCAACGCCGTCATGTTCGAGAAGCTCGCGTCCAACTGGCAGCTTTTCGGCCTCCACGTTGGCCCCGAAATAATCACCTTCGCGCTGCTGACAGAAGGCGCGCTGCTATTCGTCGCCGCGCAGACCGGCTTCGTCGATGGACCGCGGGTGCTCGCCACGATGGCGACCGATCGATGGCTGCCGCGACGCTTCGCAAACTTGAGCGCGCGCCTGGTGACACAGGACGGCGTCATCACGATCGGACTCGCGGCGATCCTGCTGCTGATCGGCACCGAAGCGAAAGTCGATCTGCTGGTCGTCCTCTACGCGATCAACGTCTTCGTGACCTTCACGCTCTCGCAGCTCGGGATGACGACGCATTGGTGGCTCGAGCGCAAAAACGAAAAGCGATGGCTCCGCAAGCTCTTGATCAACGGCGTCGGCACCTTCTTCACCGCGACAATCCTGATGATCACGCTGACGCTCAAGTTCCATGACGGCGGATGGGTGACTGTCGTCATCACCGGCGGCCTGATTTTGCTGTGTTACACCGTGCGGCGGCATTACGAGCGTGTCTCGAAGGCAATCGAGCAGCTTGAGGCCGATATCCTGCCGAAACTCTACGCGGTCAAGAAACGCGAACCCGCCAAGCGCGATCCCAACGCGCCGACCGCGGCCATCCTGGTCAGCGGCTACAACGGCCTCGGGCTGGCGACGCTGATAGCGGTCACACAATTATTCAAGGACGAGTTCCGCAACGTGGTTTTCATCGGAGTCGGCGAAGTCGATGCGGCGTTGCTGAAGGGTCCCGAGGAAGTTCACGAGCTCGAGACGCGGATGACCGAAGACCTGAACGAGTACTGCCAGTTTGCCGCCGACCTGGGCCTTCATCCTGAACTGCGCGCCGGCCTTGCGCCCGACGTCGTCGTCGAGCTGCGCCGCCTATGCCTGGAAGTTGCGCACGAATTTCCGCACGTCGTGTTCTTCGCCGGCAAGCTCATCTTCTCCGACGAAGTCGAGGGCTTCATCGGCCGCTTCCTGCACAACCACACCTCGCTCGAACTCCAGAACTGGCTCCAGCTCTACGGCTACAGCCTGGTGATCCTCCCCATCCGCGTAGGCGCCGGCTCAATGGCAATCCCCCAAACTTCGCAAGCCGCGTAACTAGCTGGCAGCATCGCCATCTGGTTTTTTGGCGTCTTCTTCTCTTGTGTCATTCAGAGCGGAAGCTGCTGTGATTGAGCCGAAGCCCTGAGCGAAGCCGAAGGGGAAGAATCCCGGCTCCTTCTTTGTCACTTCCCAACCGGCGTGATCCGATAAAACGCCAGATGCTCCCCCCGATATCTCTCGACCACACTAAACCTCTTCGCGTCCGGAAGTTCAGAACTCACCGCATCGCGATCCTTCCAACTAACCAGCCATCCCCCGCCAGCCGACGACACCCTTTCCTCAATAGTCATTCGCGCCGCCGCAGTATCAAATCCCGAAATAGCTATTCGCGGATTATTCCCCTTGAAGTAGTAATCGAACGGAACTGAGTAATAGCCAAATGGAAATCCGCCATTGGCAACGCTCGGCGCATTCCCGGTCGCAACAAACCCGGATTCAAAAAAAACCGGATCGGATGAACCACTTTGCGCCACTCGCGCGGCCATCTCTCGCCACGGTTGCGGGTCGGCTCGGTCAAACGGCAGCACGATCAAACATGCCAGCGCGAAGCCAGCCAGCAATAGATTGCGCCAGTACACGCTTGCCCACGCCAATCCGGCGGCCACCAACAATGCGAGCGTCGCAGTTGACGGTGCGACGTAGCGCAGGTTGAACATTGGGCGGATCACGATCGATCCCGCCGCCAACATCAGTCCCGGAAGAAACGTCCATGCGCCCAGCCACACCAGCTGGCCGTCCCCATCCGATCCGCCGATCCTGCCCACAACAAACCATAGCGCCACTGCGGCCGCACCGATCGCAAATACTACTTTAATAGCTAGTGGATACTCATATCCCGTTCCAATCCAGTCGAGCCAATGGCCCGCGATCAGCGTCTCGCTCTGCGCGCGCGCAATCGGCGCATACGGCACGAACAGCGCGAGCGTTATCGCCATCGCCAGCCACGCCATCTGATTTCTGTTTCCCGCCAGGTAGTCGCGGATGAGCATCGCGACTCCGACCCCGATGAACAGGATCCCGCCAAGATGCGTGTAGATCAGTGCGCCGCCCACCACGCCGCATAACACGGCGCGAGCTGCACTCGGACGATTTCGCACTCGCCACAGCGTCAGCAGTTGCGCGAGCGCGAGCGCTATCAGCATCGAATACATTCGCGCCGTGTGCGCAAACACCACCGCCAGCGGGTTGAATGCCCACATAGCGGACGCCGCCAACGCGGTATTGTCGTCGAACATTTCGCAGCCGATCGCGTATACCAGCGCGAGCGTCGTCAGCGAAAAGATCACCGACAGCGATCGCAGCGAAATTTCGCTCAGCCCGAATATCCGCGCGTAGTAATGCAGTACGACGTAGTAAAAAACCTGCTTGCCCGGATCATGCAGCACCGGTGTGCGCACGATCGCGCCGACGTTCGGCTTCGCCGCCGCCCACGCGCTATATGCCTCGCTCGCGCCGAGCGCGTCCGTCCCAAGATGAAACGAATAGATAAATCCCGCGGCGACGAAGATCGCTGCGAAGATCTCAAACGGCCGGCGCGACTTGCTATCGGCCATCGCGATTTAGGTTGTCCGCCACCGCGCGAGATATAGCGGATTTCGCGCGCCCGATCTTCATCTGTTCGCTCGCGCTCAAGAGCAGTCCATTGACTAGCACGCCTGCTGCTGGCGTAACTGATCAGAATCATGTCCGAGTTACTCGAAGCAGTTCCCGAGGTCGGAGCGCCGGCCGGGGTCGCCATGACCTTGCCGCCAATCTCGCGCATGCGCTTCGAGGTATGGGCGCTCGCGTGGCCGGTGATTTTGTCCTTCGGCCTCGATTCGATTCTCGGCCTCTCGTCGATGCTGATGGTGGGACGGCTCGGTGCGGACGCAGTCGGCGCGGTCGGACTCGCCACCCAAATCCTCGGTGCGGTGCGCGCCGGAATCGCGGCGGTCGGCACCGGCACGGTCGCGCTGGTCGCACGTTACATCGGCGCCAACGATCGCGACAGCGCCGAGGGCGTGCTCAAGCAGTCGGTGGTCTTCGGCGTGCTGATTTCGACCATCATCGCCATCCCGGTAATCATTTTCGCGCGTCCGCTGATGGGCCTGTTCCAGGTCCACGGACAGATGGCCGACATGGGCGCGCGTTATTTGCAAGTCGTGATGCTCTCGGAGCCGTTCCAGGGCATCTTCCTGATGTGCGCGTCGGCGTTGCGCGGCGCTGGCGACACGCGCACGCCGCTGTGGATTGGCGGCATCATCGACGTGCTCGCGATCTTCCTCAACTACGTGCTGATCTTCGGCAAGTTCGGATTCCCGGCGCTCGGGGTTGACGGCTCGGCGGTCGCGACGCTGCTCGCGATCGCGATCGGCGGGATATTATTTTTCTATGCGCTATCGATCCCGGGGATGGTGCTGAATTTCAAATGGCAGGGGCTGTGGCCCGACTTCGGACTCGGGCGGCGAATCTTGAGCGTCGGCAATCCCGCCGCCATCGAGCAGCTGTTGATCCAGTTCGGCTTCGTCGCCTACGTCGGGTTCGTCGCGCGCTACGGCGCCAAGGAAATCGCCGCCTACTTCATCGGCGTGCGAATCCTCGCGCTCTCATTCCTGCCCGGCTTCGGCTTCTCGGCCGCGTCCGCGACGCTCGTCGGCCAAGGCCTCGGCGCGGGCGACCCGAATTTTTCGCGCAAAGCGGGATGGGAAGCGACTCGGATGTCGATCGTCCTAATGACCGCGATGGGCCTGCTGTTCATCATCTTCGCCCACGGCATCGCCGCGCTCTTCATCGACGACAAAACCGTCATCGCATACACGGTCCAGTTCATGTACGCACTCGCCGCCGCGCAACCGCTGATGGCAATCGACTGGACCATCACCGGCGCGCTGCGCGGCGCCGGCGACTCGCGTTTCCCACTCTACGGCTCGCTCGCCGGCTTCTACGGCATGCGCCTGTTCTTAACGATCCTGATTTGGTACCACGGCGGCAGCATCAACTACATCTGGTGGTCCCTGCTAGCCGACTACGTCGTCCGCTCCACAGTAAAAGTCTACCGCTTCCAAACCGGCCACTGGGAACACATCCAGGTTTGATTCGCCGTTCGAATGTCGAAGCCATTCACCTCTCCCCCCGGGAGAGGTCGACGTGAGTCCGCGAGCGGCGGGTGAGGGCGCAAGCATCGAGCGCAATACCAGCGCGGCACGCTCTACGCTAGCGTCGGAATCTTCTTCAATTCCCTGTTCAGCCGGTGCGTCGCCTCCCAGGCGTCATAGTCCGCCTGCATGGCGAGCCAGATGCGCGCGCCGTTGCCCACAAGCTTTCCGATTCGTGCCGCCATCTCGGGGCTGATACTGATGTCGCCGACAGTGACGCGGTGCAGGGTTTGCCGGCTGACTCCCAGCAGACCTGCTATCTCGCCAACCGTCCGTTTCCTCCGGAGTTCCGGCATGACCTCCTCGCCGAAGATGACGCCGGGGTGAATCGGTTTGCGGGCCGCGACCTTATCTCGGTTGACTGGATATTCTTGCGGCATGGTTCAAAATCTTCCTTGAACTGAACTTGCAAATGTAACTCGATCGTCAGTGATACTGCTCCAAATCGACCGCGAAAGCATCGCCGGCGTCAAACTGAAAAGTGATCCGCCACGGCCCATTCACGGACATCGCATAGCGCACCGGATTTGCGCCTGTCAGCGGGTGCGTGTCGAATCCCGCGCCAGTAACTTCCCGAACATGCATGGCGCGATTCAGCACGGTCAAACGGTTCAGGCAGCGCTTGCGAAGATCCGCGGGAACTTTTGCAGTACGTCCGGTCTCGAACAGCTCATCGAGTCCTTTGTGGCGGAACGTTCTGATCAGATCGTCTCTTGTAACACGTGATGCGACATTTGTCAACCGACGTGCGACAAACCAGCGCGCCACCTCTGGTTCCCCTCTCCTGAAGGGAGGGGGGTGAAGTTGTGTGCGCGACTAACGTCTCAGGGTATGGTCAGCAGCCAGGATAACGCTCATGTGCCCTGCAAAAATGCATGCTGCCGAGGTGGACACCGACGCCTCATTAGTCCGCCGTCTTCTCGCGGCGCAGTTTCCGGAATGGTCAGACCTACCCATCGAGCGCATCCGCTCCGGCGGGACCGACAATGCGATCTGCCGAAGTCCTCTCCGATCACAAGCGTACCTGTTGACGCGCGCAGCGCCGCCAACTGGACGCCGCCCCCGTCGCGCGTAATCCTCTCTTCGTGGCACAAGCGCAGCAAGCGACCGAGACGCTCGAGGGCATCTTCGATCAGGTCCTGTTCGTCAACGACAAGACCGGCTACTCGGTCGCAGTCGTGGTCGTGCCGCAGGAGCATGGCGACTATCGCCGCGTCACGGTCGTCGGCAACCTCGCGGGCCTGGAAGTTGGATCGACAATTCGCGCGCTCGGCGGCTTCGAGAAGCATCCGCGCTTCGGCGATCAGTTCCACGTCACCGATTTCGAAACGCTGCGCCCGGCCGGAGCGGTCGCGATCGAACGCTACCTCGCGTCTGAGATAAAAGGCATCGGTCCCGTGCGCGCGCGCCGGATAGCCGAATACTTCGGCGACGCGCTCGGCGAAGTGCTCGACAATAGTCCGGACCGGATGCGTGAAGTTCCAGGCGTCGGCACCGCAGCCGCGCGGATGATCGCGACCGCATGGCGCGACGCCTCCGGACTGCGCGAACTGACCGTCTTTCTGCGCGGACACGGGCTGGCCGCCTCGCACGCGCGCCGCATCCACAAGTTCTACGGCAAGGAAGCGCTCGACGTCGTTCAGCGCGATCCTTACGTACTCGCGCGCACGATTCACGGCATCGGATTTCGCACCGCCGACGCGATCGCCGAGAAACTCGGCGTCCCGCGCAACTCGATCCAGCGCGCGCGCGCCGCCGTCCTGTACATCCTCGAACGCATGTCAGACGAGGGCCATGTCTATTCGCCCTTCGAATATCTCGAAGGCCAGTTCCGCACCGCGCTCGAGATGGATCCCGACCTCGCGCACGACGCAGTCAACGAACTCGCCGCCAGCGGTGAAGTGATTGCCGAAGATGCGGACGATCACATCGCGATTTACCTCGCCCGTCTGCACGAGGCCGAAGTGAACGTCGCCACCCGAATCGCGGAACTGAACGCAGGCCGCGCGATGAACAAGGATCTGATCGATCGCGCCGTCGCGGCCGCGATCAAATCGTCCGCGCTCGAGCTCTCAGCCGAACAAAAGAGCGCGCTCCGATGCAGCCTCGCCAGCCGCGTCACCGTTATCACCGGCGGCCCCGGCACCGGCAAGACCACTCTGCTGCGTTCGCTGCTGGTCGCGCTCGCCGACGTCGGG
Source organism: Deltaproteobacteria bacterium (assembly GCA_003161515.1). Taxonomy (GTDB): domain Bacteria; phylum Desulfobacterota; class Binatia; order Binatales; family Binataceae; genus Binatus. The sequence continues at coordinate 1,785 of PMOH01000348.1, read as the reverse complement.
TTGAAGCCGACTCTCGCCGCGCCGACCGGACGCGCCGCTCGACGGCTCCAGGAGGCCTCGGGCCGCGATGCGAAAACTATCCATCGGCTGCTCGAATACGATCCGAATAGCGGCGGATTCATCCGCGGCAAAAATTTTCCGCTCCGCACCAACTATCTGATCATCGACGAGGCCTCGATGATGGACGTCGAGCTCGCCTCCAGCCTGCTCTCCGCGCTGATGCCGAACTGCTCGCTGTTGCTGGTCGGGGATCGCGATCAGCTCCCGTCGGTCGGCCCCGGCAGCGTGCTCAAGGACGTGATCGCGTCCGATTTCGTGCCGGTCGTGCAGTTGAAGGAAGTCTATCGCCAGGCGCGCCGCTCGCTGATCGTCGCCAACGCGCATCGCCTGAATCGCGGCGAATCTCCGCAACTCTCCAACGACGCCGAAGGCGACTTCTTTTTCTTCGAGCGCAATGCCGCCGAAGACGTGCTCGCGACGATCAAGCAACTCGTGCAGCAGCGGCTGATCGGACGCTTCGGAATCAGCGACCCGCGCGAAATCCAGGTGCTGACGCCGATGAATCGCGGCCCGCTCGGCACCCACACTCTGAATCGCGAGCTGCAAGCGCTGCTGAATCCCGCGGGCCGCGAACTCCGCTCCGGCGACCGGACATTTCGAGAGGGGGATCGCGTCATCCAGTTGCGCAACAACTACGACAAGGCCGTCTTCAACGGATCGATCGGCCGCATAGTCGAAATCAATACTGAAAAAGCGCGCGTGAGCGTCACGTTCGAAGAGACGCACGCCGAATACGAGCTGTCAGAGCTCGACGAACTGGCGCTCGCCTACGCCATCTCGGTGCACAAGAGCCAGGGCAGCCAGTATCCCGCGATCGTGATGCCGATACATTCGAGTCACTACGTGATGCTGCGCCGCAACCTTTTGTACACCGCGATCACGCGCGCCGAACGCGTCTGCGTGCTGGTCGGGACCAGGAGCGCGTTGCAGCAAGCGGTGCGCAATCAGGACGAACGTCTTCGTTTCTCGCGCCTCACTGCGCGGCTGCACGTGGACTGATCGATCAGTGATGCCCGACTATCGCGTAAACTACAAAAAAGACGAGTGCGAGAACGACCATCACGAGCAGCGCCGGAATCAGCGTCGTGCAAAACGCCCGCCACGCCGAGAACCGATGCACTTCGGCGATACAGTACAACCCGACGATTCCTCCCCAGAGCGCCAGTACCACTTCGATGATCAGGATTTTGTAAAACGCGGGATCGAGATGAGCCGACGCGCCGCCCATCGCCTGCGGTATCGGAACGCCGGTCAGGACGGCGACCAGCAGGACGATCTCAGCGGCGATTCCCGGTATCTGCGACCATGCCATCGCGGCGCGCATTTCGACGCGGTTCGCGACGCCGCCGATCAAGCCTCCCGACCAGGTTAAAACCGCGGCACCGATGTAAAGAAAAACGACTCCGAGCACGGCCTGAAACGCGACGTTGACGGCGACCCACAGCGGCCACAGCACCGACAGGTTGACGGTGCCGTCCATCGCCTTCGACCATTGACCCGCAAGCGCGTTGATTGCCGGCCCGATAGCCGCGAGCGCGACTACGTTGCGCGTCGGATCGGTATCGACAATCCGCCGAATCGTCGCGCGCGGTTCAGTCCATATCGTGAAGAAAGGTGTGATCGAGCCGCCAGCCGCGTCCGCCATCGAAGCCCCCGTCCCGCTGCGAATTACGCCACGCTAGCACCTCGGCCGATCGCGCAATAGTGCGATTGACACTAATTCGC
>PMOH01000210.1 GCA_003161515.1 Deltaproteobacteria bacterium | reverse complement strand
ACGGACAAGCCCGAGGACATGTACGGCAAGCTGATGTCGCTGCCCGACAAGCTGATGGTTCGCTACTACGAGCTGCTGACAATCGCGACGCCCGAAGAGATCGCGGCGGTGAAGTCGGGCGGGATGCATCCGATGGAAGCGAAGAAACGCCTCGCCCGCACCATCGTCACCGAATACCACGGCGCGCCGGCGGCCACTCGCGCCGAGGAATACTTCGAGAGCAAGCATCAGCGGCGTGAAGTTCCCGCGAGCGCGCAGGTTTACCGAATCGCCGAGGATCTTTGGATCTGCGAGCTGATGAAGCAGCTACAGTTCACGCCGTCCACCAGCGAGGCGCGGCGGCTGGTGAGCCAGGGTGCGGTCCGCGTGGACGGCCACACAATTACCGATGTGAATTTTCGTTTCGTTCCGGGCGAGCACAAGGTGCTCGAAGTAGGCAAGCGACGAGTCGCGCGAATCGAGCCCTGACAGGTTGTCAGTCGCCGCTCTTGTTCTTCTCGGCGGCCGCGACCGCTTCGCGCAATTTTTCCATCGTGCGGCCGAGAGCCTTGGTGTAGCGCTGCTTGGTCCAGGTCTCCTTGGTCCGCATCTTGAGCCATCCGAGCTTCACCGCGTCGGGCTTATTGCCCATCTCGCCGGTCGAAACCTCGATGATCGCGCGCTCTTCAGTGTTGAGCGAGTCGAGCACTTCGCGCTTGAGATTTTGCAGAAATCCGGACTTGAGGTCGATATCGATCTTCATCGAAAATGCATTTCCATCATCTAGCCTAAACCATCGCATCCGCCTCCTCAACTGGGTTGACATGGCACACGGCTGGGGGCTATTCGCCGGTTTGCGGAGAAAAAACGATGAAACATTTTACCGTCGATCAGCACGAACAAGTTCAAGTCTGGACCATCCACAATACGCCCATGAACTATATGACGGCGCCCATGTCGCAGGAGCTGCTGGAGCTTGTGGGACGCGCCGAGAGCGACTCCAACACCCGCGCGATCATTCTCACCGGCGGCGTCGATGGAAAATTCATCACGCATTACAGCGTGGACGAACTGGCCGCGATGGCCGACGATCCCGCAACCTGCGCACAGACCTTTCCCGCAGCGTCTGCGGGTTTCCATCGCATGCTCGATCGGATCATGTTGATGCCCAAGGCGGTGATCGCGGCGATTAACGGCGACTGCATGGGCGGCGGCTACGAACTCGCACTGTCATGCGACTTTCGTCTCGCGGCGGACGGCCCTTACCAGATTGGATTGCCCGAAGCGGTGCTTGGAATCTTGCCGGGCGGCGGAGGCACGCAACGCCTGCCGCGCCTGATAGGCCGGGGCAGGGCGCTCGAGGTCCTGATGTTCGGCAATGTTTACAATCCGCGCGAGGCTGAGCAGATGGGAATGGTGAACCGCGTGCTTGCACCGGAGAAGCTGATGCCGTTCGCGATGGAATGGGCGCGCACGATTGCCAGCCGGCCGCCGCGAGCGGTCGCGGCAATCAAACGCGCAGTCTATCTTGGCACGGACCGCGACCTCGAATCCGGACTCTACATCGAGCGGATGGAGATGACGCAGCTGATGTGTTCGGAGGACGCACGAACCCTGATGACCGCGTACAATAAAATAGCTGCGCGCGACCCGATGGTCGCACGCAGCGATTTCCTCAAAGGAATCGGAGTGCCGCCGGCAAAAGGAAACTGAAACCGGGCGCTGAGGACTATTCCTCTTCGACCGCCTGTCGGATCGAATTGAGAATGAACAGGAACTGACCCGGCGACGATACGCGGCCGAGCATGTTCACGTTCTTCAGGACCTTGAGCTCCCGGGCAGTCACCTTGTGACGCGCCAGCGTCCCGCGATCTCCGGCAAACTTGCGCCACGCATCCTCGCGCCGCTTGGCGGGCGAGGCTTCGCGCCGCTCGCCGACGATCCAATGCGCCTCCGGATGCGCGAGCAGGAACAGGCGCCGCTTGTCGAGCTCGAGCGTATCCGCAATCCGCGACAGCAGCGAAAGGGAAGGGCGCCGCCGTCCATTTTCGAGGTACGCCACGTGGCTCGCCTTGACGCCGAGTTTGCGCGCGAGTTCACGCTGAGTATAGGCATACGCGCCGCGCCGCTGTTTGAGAACCTGACCAAGAGTTTCTTTCTTCATAGTTCGTTTTCCGCCACTCATGCCGATCGGGGTTTGCGTAAGTAAATGTTACCGGCCAGGTATTGAAACCTTGGTCCGATCATTAGTGAAGTGCCGAAATCGATCCCCACAACTTTCGCGCTTCCCCTTTCCAGATTCCTTCGTTCAAAAGTTTGTCCGACCCCAACCTGGTAGTATGTTTACGTCTGAGCGAGCGTTCAGGTTTCGACGTCGAGACCAACAGTCGCACAAATATGAACATAAAGTCCACAGAGGCGACCGCCTTTGCGGCTAAAGTTAAAATAACAAGATGGGCGAATCAGGCTCTCGATGACAATTTGACGCTGTGCATTGTCCTGGATGTTACCGACCGACCGGTAAATATTACACGGTGCGTGCTAAAGACCGGATTCCGGCTAGCCTGACGACGGGTTGGGAAGCTGCGGCTTTTGACAGCTACCGCCTGCTACGCAATTCACACCGGCGCCAAAATAAACTGCGCCAGCCTTCACCGGGTAGAATATATAATCGAGCGGCGTCTCGATCGGATCGAACTTCTGCGGCGGGCCCGACGCCACCGCCTCGGCATGAGCCTGCTCCTCGACCTTCTGCTTGGTGTTGGTCTCGACGTCCTGCACGCTCGCGAGGTGATTGTCAGATCCGAAGATTGCCGCCTTGCCCGGCTCGAGCCACACATACCGCAGCACGCTGGCCCCGTTGTGATTGGGATCCGCGATACTGTCTTTCAGGTCGGGCTCACCCATCGACTGCACCGTTTGATCCGGCGTCATCCCGGGACTTAACGAGCCGCTCTTGACGGTCGAGCATCCGAACACAAACAAGGCGAGCAGCCCAATCGCCGCGCCCGTAGGAAATATCCGCAACATCATCATCAAATACCTCAAGCAGCATAGGAGCTAACATACCAAACGCAGGTGCGGCAACCGACTATGCGTTGTGTCATTCTGAGCTCAGCGGAAAACCCGGATTGACCCCCGTGGAAAACGACGACCAACTACTATTCGTGTACGGCTCCCTGATGGATCCCGCCGAACGCCAACGCCTGCTAACCCGCCCGATCGAAGCAATCCCCGCGCGCCTCGATGGTTACGTGCGCGGACGGAAGCGCTACTACTTTGTCGCAAAACAAACGGACGCCGTCACCGACGGCGCAATCCTGGAAGGACTCGGCGCTCGCGACCTCGCGATCCTCGACGATTACGAAGAAGTCCCGAAGCTATACACTCGCGAGCGCATCGAGGTAGTCGCAACCGACGCCCGCAAAATCGAATGCTCGATTTACCTACCGACCAGTTGGGCGGGAGACTGATCCTGATTTACCTCTCCCAGTGGGAGAGGACGCGCCTCCGGCGCGGGTGAGGGCGCCTGCACTGGGCTGGATGCGCGCGCCCTCACCCGTGCGCGACACAAGTGCCGCCGCACGACCTCTCCCGAGGGGAGAGGTAAATTCCCAGACGCCTCCCCCCAGAACCTGAGAGCAAAAGGGCGTCCTCGCCATTTTGCGATTTCTTTTCACTGGGTGCAGGGGTCACTCCTGCCCAAGGAAGTTTGAAACCCACGGTGGGTTTCAAATTAAATAAAGTGGCTTCTTCACTTCTTACTTGATCTCCGCCGGCGGTAACGCCTTCGGCTGCTCCCCGCGCTTCAATCCGAACTTGTCGATCCGGTATTGCAATGTCCGATAGCTCATCGCGAGCATCTTCGCTGCCTTCGCGATTACCCAATCGTTGCGCTCGAGCGCCTGCAGGATCGCGTCGCGCTCGAACGTCTCGAAATTGAAGCCCTCGCTTGGGATCTCGTATTTGTCCCCGCGTTGACGATCTCCGCTGCGCCCCGGCGTCTTGCGCGACAGAACTTCCTCCGGCAAATCGCGCGGCAGCACCTTGTCCCCTTCGCACAGCAGGATCGCGCGCTCGATCGCCGACTCGAGCTGACGCACGTTGCCCGGCCACGAGTAGTCGAGCAGCACTTCCATCGCCTCGCGTCCGATCTCTTTCACGCGTCCTTCCGCCAGATGCCCGAATTTGGCGAGCGCGTGATTTGCCAGCAGCGGAATGTCGCCGCGCCGATCGCGCAACGGTGGCAGCGTCACCGTCACGACGTTGATTCGATAGTACAAATCTTCACGGAAGCGCCCCTCGCCGACTTCTTCCACGATATTGCGATTGCTCGCCGCCACCAGCCGCACGTCGATCCGAAACGAATCGTTGCCGCCGACCCGCCGCAACTCCTTCTCCTGCAGCACGCGCAGAATCTTCGCCTGCATTCCCTGCGGCAGGTCCGCAATCTCGTCGAGAAACAGCGTCGATTTGTCCGCGCTCTCGAACAGCCCGATTTTGCGCTCGGTGGCGCCGGTGAACGCGCCGCGCTCATGCCCGAACAGTTCGTTTTCGATCAGGTTCTCGGGAATCGCCGAGCAGTTGATCGCGACGAATTGCCGCGCCGCGCGCGGCGACAGGCGATGGATCGCCTTTGCGACGATCTCCTTCCCGGTCCCGCTCTCGCCCTGAATTAGCACCGTCGAATTAGACGGCGCGACGCGCCGCACCAGCCGGATCACTTCCTGGATCGCGGGATCCTGCCCGATGATGCCCTCGATTTCGAACGTCCCTTCGAGCCGCCGCTTCAGCAGTTGATTTTCCTGCTGCAGGTTCGCGAACTCCGCCGCCTTCGCGACGCGCGTCACCAGCTTCTCGCGATCCGTCGGCTTTTCCAGGTAGTCGAACGCGCCCGCTTTCATCGCCTGCACGACGCTGTCCGTCGATCCATGCGCCGTCAGCACCACCACCTGGCTGCCGGGATACGCGCCGCGCACTTTCGCGAGCAGCTCCTCGCCCGACATCCCCGGCATCATCAGGTCCGTCAGCACGACGTCGAAACGCGACAGCGCCAACAACTCGATCGCGCGCTTGCCGACCGCTGCCTCTTCGACCGCGAATCCTTCTTCGCGCAACGTGTCGGCGGTTATCTGCCGTTCGAGGTCGTTGTCTTCAACGACCAGTACTGAGGCCTGCGTCATGATGGATTTGCTCGCTTACTACCGCGCTCGGCGGGAAGGTGAAAGTCAAAGTGGTTCCGTGTCCGTCCGGATTCGGCCCAAGATCTATTGTACCGCCATGCGTCTCGACAATCGCCTTCGACAGAAACAGCCCAAGCCCGATTCCGTCGCGCTTGGTGGTGAAAAACGGCTCGAACACATGGCCCGCGACTCTCGCTTCGATCCCCGCGCCAGTGTCCGAAAAACTAATCACCATCGAGCCGTCGCCAATCCGCCGAAACGTGATTCGCATCGTGCCGCCATCGGGCATCGCCTGTATCGCGTTGGCGACGACGTTGATAAAACAGGCGCGCAGCTTCTCCGCGTCCACCTTGAGGATCGGCACCGCCCCGTTGCATTCCTCGACCAGCTCGATTCCCTGGCTCTTCATTTTGGACTCCGACAGCGCCACCACTTCATCCACCAGCTGACGCACGTCGGTCGGCGCGGGGAATATTTCAATCGGCTTCCCGTAATGCAGGAAGCTTTGCACCAGGTCGGCCAGCCGCCGCATCTCGTCCTTCATGATTCCGAGCTGGCGCAAGAACGCTTCGCGATCGTTCGGCTGCTGCGGCGCGTAACGAGCGCGCAGCTGGTCGAGCGCAAGGCTGATGAAATTCAGCGGGTTCTTGATTTCATGCGCCAGGCCGCCGGCCAG
>PMOH01000114.1 GCA_003161515.1 Deltaproteobacteria bacterium | reverse complement strand
ATGCGGGTGCGGCGCTACGTCGAGGATCCGTCTATCGGAGTCGAGAAGGTCGAGCGCATTCTCGACGCAGCGCATGCGCTGTCATGGCAGTGCCGGCGCAATTTTGCGATCAAGAAGCTTTCGCCGGGCCAACAGATGGCGCGCGCCGAAGACACCGCGCAAGGCTCGCCCGATCCATTTCAGAAAATTCACGCGCGCAAGACCGTCGAGGTTCCCGACTTCCACAAGGTCCCGCTCGAACCCGACGAAGACGTCCTGCTCTTCATTCGCGATCACAACCCGTTCCTCGCCGACTTCGAAAAAGATCTGCTCACCATCGTCGATCAAGAAGCCAAGTACTTCATCTCGATGATGGAGACAAAGATTATGAACGAGGGATGGGCCAGCTACTGGCACAAGAAGCTGCTCGAGTCGCTCGACCTCGAACAGGGACTCCATCTTGAATTCATCGTCAACCACAACCAGGTGACCCGCCCGATTCCCGGCCAGATCAACCCGTATCACCTCGGGCTCAAGATTTGGGAGGACATCTACCGGCGCTATACCAATCCGACCAGGGAAGAGATCAAGCGTGACGGACCGCCGGCGAAGTCGGGCAGCGAGAAAATCTTCGAAGTGCGCGAGGTCGAGCGTGACGCGTCGTTCCTGCGCCGCTACCTCACCGAAGACCTGATGCGCGAGATGGATATTTTCGAATATGAGGCGCGCGGCGACGAGCTGGTCGTCAGCAAAGTGGCCGACGACGACGGTTGGAAGGAAGTGAAGGCGACCTTGATCAAGAGCGTCGGCACCAATTCGATACCGGTGCTCAAAGTCGAGGACGCCGACTTCGGCCAAAACCGCACGCTCTACGTCAAGCACGATCACGACGGCCGCGACCTGCATATCGAGTACGCCGAGAAGAGTCTCAACTACCTGCAGCGGCTGTGGGGCCGCGAAGTCGTGCTCGAGACCGTGCTCGACGGCAAGCGCTCGCTGCTGTGCAGCAACGATCGCGGCTTCTCGGTTCGCGCGCTCAAGTAGAAAGCGCTCACTCTCAACAAAACGTCGGTTCGAGCAGGCGCCCGGAGACGCTTCCGGAGGCGGTCCGCGACACGTTGCTTTAGATTTGTTGGTCTTATAATTTCACACACGGAAATGCGGTTCGGGTCGGCTGCAAGGAGGCGCGGATGATGGAGTGGCCGAAGTGCCAGAAGTGTAACAATGGCGCGTTGATTCCCCTGTCCGACTACGGGCAGGAGGGCGCGTCGGTAATGTTTAAAGCTTGGGTATGCACGAATCCAGATTGCGGTTTCAGCCTGCGCGTGGATAAGGGCGAAGTGACGTACGGCAGGCGAATCGAGACGAAACACTAATTACTGTTCGATTTCGACTTATAAGGCAGTCCGCTCGGACTGCCTTTTTTGTCGTCTTTTCGCCCGGTTGAAACATCTGGCGACGCTCTTCGTCTTTTGATCATGCGCAATTGGTTTCCAATTTGCCAAGGTGGCGTTGCGCTCGCGGCAATCGTGGCTGAAGCGTGCTCGCTGGTTGGATGCATGTCGTACGGAGAGTCCGTCGTCTATCGGCTCTATGAGACGAACGCCGATCGATGCTCGCAAAACGAAACCGACGCTTGCGTCGCGATGCTCCAGTCCAGTTGCGACGCGCCCGCGCGCCTCTGCACCGACTACGTCCCAACTTTCCAGGAGCAGGCCAGCAAACAGCTCTCGAAACAATGTCGGGCTAATGACGAGGCAGCCTGCCAGGCGCTCGACGCAGTCGCTTGCGATCGCGGCGATACGTCAGTGTGCGATCGCCTCGGTGATCGGTACGCAAAATTATACGCGTCGTGCCAGCAGGACAACGCGAGCGATTGCGAATCGCTATCACTCTCGGTATGGCCGAAAAAGCAGACCGACGTCGCTGACAACGCATGCAAGAGCGGCGACTCGATCGCGTGCCGAGTCGTCAGCTCAAGCGCGAGCGCGCTGAAAGTGAACGTCGACAAGAACGCGCAGTTCGCAATGTTCTAAATTCGCATCACGCGCCCGCGTCAGAGTAAGAAAACTTTGTCTTGATTTCCTTTTGCGGCACTATTGCTCCGTCGAGCTCGGCGTAAGGATAGATCAGGTAGTTGAGCGGCTCGCCGTTCTGCGGCGGCTTCAGCACCAGATCGCGGCCCATCGTGAATGCGACGCGCGCGGCGTCGAGATGCCCGAAATAGTAGTCGTGCCGATCAGGATGCTTCCACGCCTCGGACGCATCCACCGGCACCCACACTCCGCCGGAGTAAAACTCCGCCCAGCAATGGTAGCCAGGAACCTCGCCGGACTTCGCCGCTCCGATCGGAAAGCCAATCGTAAACCGCGCCGGGATTCCGCGCGCACGCGCGAGCCCGATGAACAGAGAATGGAAGTCGGTGCAGTTGCCGCGCCGGACGTCGCACGCATAGAGCGCGTCGCCGCGGCCCCATCCGGTACCGCTCTTGTCGTACTTCATGATCGACGTCACATACTCGTAGTCCACGCGCGCCTGCTGAAGCGGCGTCATATCGGTCTCAGCCAGGTTGGCGCTGACCTGCGCGATTCGGCCGGTCAACGGCACCAGGCGGTTCGGTTCCAGATAGGCGGCGAAGCGTCCGTCGGTCGGTTCGGGGAAATCGCGCGCGGCTGCCACCATGTCGGCAGCCTCTTCGCGCCGAGTCGTCGCGAACGTCATCGTAATCGGCACTGACGCAGGCAGCGGCGCGGAAGCCTCGAGATGCGCGACGCGATTCCCGTTCGAATCCTGATCGACAATTTCGAAATGCACCGGCGTCTCAATCTTGAGATCGCGAACTTGCTGGAACGCATCCTCGCGCGGAAGCGGAATCCATGCTTCGAACTTCTTCGCTGCGGGATTCGAGACGGGGATATCAGCATGATAGCTGAAGGTGAAACTGCGCAATCGATCGGGCGGCGCGCTGGACTTGGCAGGAGACTCGGCACGCGCTCCCGCGCTGAGGCCTAGCACGAGAATGATTGCAACGAACGAAGTGTATAGCTGTCTCGCGTTCATCGTCGAACTTCCTCCGAGAACGAATAGACGGTTGCGTCGGTAACCGGCTCATACCCCATCTTTTGATAGACGTGATTGGAGACCGGGTTGGCCAGGTCGGTATATAGAAAGCAGAACTTGTGGCCGTCATCGAGCAGCTTCTGGCTGAGCGCTGCGACGCACGCGCCCGCAAATCCCTTGCCGCGATTGTTCGGCGGCGTGTAAACCCAGGCGACGCGCATGCCGTTCGGTGTTCGTCCAGAATATCCCGCCATCGACACTGCGGCCCCTTCAACCTCCCACAAGAGCAGATGCCTCGATTTCCGCAACGGCAGTGCGGCGTCCTTTTCCGCTTGCTCGCGATCCATGCCCTCAGCTTCCATCGAAAACGCGGCGCGCCATTTCCGGATCAACGCTTCATCGGACAGGGTCGGTTCGCGCAGCCGTCCCGCAGCTCTCGGATTCTTTGCGACTCGGCTCAACTGGTAGATACGCTGGGCCATATGCACGCGGAAGGTATGTCCGGAAAGTTC
>PMOH01000423.1 GCA_003161515.1 Deltaproteobacteria bacterium | reverse complement strand
GCGGGATGGTACCCGACGACCGCGTCCATGAAGAGCGCCGCATCGCGCACCGTGCGCACGATCGGCCCATGCACCGAGGTGTCGTTCCAACCTTGCATCCCGAGCGTCGGGTCGTTGGGAATCCTGCCGTAGGTCGGCTTCAGTCCGTAGCATCCGGTGTAACACGCAGGAATTCGCACCGATCCGCCACCATCGGATCCGGTCGATATCGGCACGACTCCAGCCGCGATTGCCGCCGACGTACCGCCCGACGAACCGCCAGGCGTGCGCTCGAGATTCCACGGATTGCGGGTCGGCCCGAACAGCAAATTCTTGGTGAATGCGGTGTAGCCGAACTCGGGCGCGTTGGTCTTGCCGATCACAATCGCGCCGGCCGCCTTCAGCCGCGCAACCTGGATCGAATCCGTCTTGGCCACATTGTCCTTGAACGGTTTAGATCCATGCGAAGTCACCAGCCCAACCGTATCCTCCAGATCCTTGACGCCTAACGGCAACCCCGCCAGCGCGCCAACCTTCTCCCCGCGCGCAATCCTCTCATCAAGCGCGCGAGCCTCTTTCATCGCATCATCAGCCCGCAGCGCCACAAACGCATTAATCTTCGGATTAGTCTCCGCGATTCGCCTAATGGTCACCTCCATCAACTCGCTAGCCCTGATCTCCCACTCCCGAATCAAAGCAGCAAGCTCATGCGCCGGCTTCCAATAAAGTTCATTCATCGCGATACCTCCCACGGCAGGTCTGTCGCGAAACTTACTACGCCAAGCCCGAAATTAGAAAGCGAGTGAACCGCGAAAGGCGGTGGGACAATCACCTGCGCGGTGGGCGGCAGGGGTGACCCCTGCACCCAATGAAAATGCGAAGACGCGAAATCCGCGCAGCGCGTCTTCCGCGAAGGGTCTGTGTCGGGACGCGCGACGAATTTTCTAACTCCCTCCCTCGTTCGTGGGGGGAGGGTTAGGGTGGGGGACCGAATGCGGCGCAAATGCCTGTTGCGCCGCATTTTGGACGCTGCTTTCAAGTGGCCAGCTTCGGGCGATCGTAACAAACCATCCGACCTTAAAATGTTTTGGTTAAGCGGCAGCGTTTGAACTTTCTGCCGCTTTCGCATGGGCAAAGGACGTTCCGCCCGGTCTTCGGCATCTCGCGAACGCCTGGTTTGACTCCCTAACACATGTTAGATAGATTTTTTGACAAGCCGGTGCGAAGCATTTCTAAAAATTCGGGCGCGCGTGCGAGCGCTAAAGTCGTTGACCTGCGGCGGCCGGTCGATACGCGGGATCGGGTGTTGCAAGTGGCGCAGGCGCTGTTTGCCGAGCGCGGCTATCGCGGCGCAAGCCTACGCGATATCGCCAAGAAAATCGGAATCAAGGCGCCGTCGCTGCTGCATCATTTTCCGTCGAAGCAGCAGCTCTACCTCGCGGTGCTCGACAAGATGTTCGAAAGCCTCGAGGACGCGGCCAACGCTGTCGCGTGGGGCCGCGAGAGCCGCCAGGAGCGGATGCGCCAGGCGGTCGGCGACGCGATCGATTTTATCGCGAGCCATCCGGATTTCGTGCGCATCATGTGGAAAGAGATGGCCGACGAGAGCGGAGTAGGGCGCCAAGTGCTAAAACGGCGCCTGCCGCCGCTGTTTTCTATCGCCGTGAATTTTATTTTCCGCGGACAGCGCGAGGGCGAGTTCCGCGCCGAAGTCGATCCGCTGCATTTCATGTGGAGCCTGAACTCGATCACGATTGGGTATTTCACCACCGCCGCGATGATCCGCCGCCTGTGGAGCATGAACCTGCTCGAACCCGCGATGATCGAGCGACGCAAGCGCGAAGTGATCGACATGGTCGAGCGCACGCTGTTTACGACAGATGCACGGACACCTGAAAGCCACCAATAGATACTTAAAAGAGAAGGTACTGAAAAAATGAAATTGGGAACTTTTTATGAGCATCAGTTGCCGCGGCCGTGGAAGGAGGGCTCGGAGCTGAAGCTGTTCCAGGACGCGCTCGACCAGGTCGAACTCGCGGACAAGCTCGGCATCGACCACATGTGGGAAGTCGAGCATCACTTCCTCGAGGAATACGCACATTCGTCGGCGCCGGAGATTTTTCTCGCGGCCGCGAGTCAGCGCACGAAGAATATTCGGCTCGGTCACGGAATCACGCTGCTTCCGCCGGGATACAATCATCCGGCGCGCGTGGCGGAACGGATCGCGACGCTCGACCTGGTGAGCGGCGGACGCGTCGAGTTCGGCACCGGCGAATCGTCGGCGGAGCTCGAGCTCGGCGGCTTCAACATCCCGCGCGCCGACAAGCGCGAGATGTGGCAAGAGTCACTCGGCGCAATCGCGCGGATGTTCGCCGAGGATCCTTTTCAGGGCCATGAGGGCAAGTACTTCTCGATGCCGGTGCGCAACGTGGTCCCGAAGCCGGTGCAGAAACCGCATCCGCCGCTGTGGGTAGCATGCTCGCGGCGCGAGACGATTCACCTCGCGGCCAAGCTCGGAATCGGCGCGCTGACATTCGCCTTCGTGTCGCCGGAAGAGGCGCGGACCTGGGTCACCGACTACTACACGACGCTCGAGAACGAGTGCGAGCCGATCGGATACGCGATCAACGCGAACATCGCGATCGTCACCGGCTTCATGTGCGATGAGAACGCGGAGCTCGCGCACAAGATGGGCGAAGAGGGGCTCAAGTTTTTCTCGTACGCGCTCGGACATCACTATGCGTTCGGCAAACACGAGCCCGGCAAGACCAACATCTGGAACAATTTCAAAGCCAGTCCGTTCACGCTGCCCGGGATGGACGGGACGAATTCGTGCGTCGGCTCGCCGGACCAGATTCGCACGCGGCTGCG
>PMOH01000249.1 GCA_003161515.1 Deltaproteobacteria bacterium | reverse complement strand
TCGGCATCGACCGCGCCGGTGAACGTCAGTTTCTGGATTTCATCGAGACGATTCGACATTGATGATGACTCCGCACGCTAACGAGATTTTTCATTTATAGTTCACGAATCGATCCGCGCGCCAGCAACCTTCCGCCACATTAGTTCAGGGATGAACTGTTCAGCCTTATTCCCTGTGCGCCCGCGTTGCTAAGTTCGCACATGAGCAGCGCTCGCAAGGCCACTGGCTTGTCCGCACCTATCAAACTCGCGCCGCGATCCGTTCTCTTACAAAAAACAAATTTCGACGGAACGAAGCTACCCATGGTGGTTGCCCGACACCAAGCCCCAACTAATGGTATGGAATGTCATCCTGACGACGGGAGCGTTAGCGACGGGAGGAATGGACCTCGGACAGCTTCGCGAACGCGAAGCCGGTTCCGGTCTCTGAAATCGCGCGCCGCGCGCGGTCCTTTTGTACTGCCAGATCCCGAATCAGCGCTCCGTTTCGATCCTCAAATCGCGCCCAGTCATCTCCACCGGCGCTTTCACATCAAGGATGCCAAGCAGCGTCGGTGCGACATCCGCCAGCGACCCGCCGTCCTTGAGCCGCCCTTTGAATTTCGCATCGTACAGAATCAACGGCACCGGATTCGTTGTGTGCGCCGTATGCGCCTGCCCGGTCGCCGGATCAGCCATGAACTCCGCATTGCCGTGATCCGCCGTGATCAGCGCGATGCCGCCGCGTTTCTCGAGCGCGTCGATCACCACGCCCAGCGCCGCGTCCGTCGCTTCGACCGCTGCCACCGTCGCCTCGAACTTGCCGGTGTGCCCGACCATGTCCGGATTGGCGAAGTTCATCACGATCACGTCGAACTTGCGCCCCTCGATTTCCTCCGCGACGCGGGTCGCAATCGCAGCGGCCTTCATCTGTGGCTCGAGGTCATAGGTCGCGACCTTCGACGACGGGATCAGCGCCCGCTCCTCGAGCGGAAACGCCTTCTCGACGCCGCCGTTCAGGAAATACGTGACGTGCGCATATTTCTCGGTCTCCGCGACGCGCAGATTTTTGATTCCCGCATGCGCCATCACCTCGGCCAGCGTGTTGCGCACGTCTTCAGGGCCGAACGCGAGCGCGAGCCCGAACGATCGATCGTACTCCGTCATGCAAACGTAACCGACTTTCGGAATTCGCGGACGCCGGAAGCCGGAGAATCCGTCGAGTGCGATTGCAGCAGTCAATTCGCGCGCCCGATCCGCGCGGAAGTTGAAGCAGATAACCGGGTCACCGTCCGCCATCGGCGTACGCTCGCCGATCACATGCGGCTCGACGAACTCGTCGCTCTTGCCCGCGGCGTACGAACTCTCGACCGCCGCGCGCGCGCTCGACGCCGCGATACCCTCCGCCTCGACCATCGCGCGCCACGCCCGCTCGACCCTCTCCCATCTCTTGTCGCGATCCATCGCATAGTAACGTCCGATAACCGTCGCGATTCTGAAGTGGGGCGGGCCGCCGTGCCCGCCATCGTGTCCGATCTTCTTCAGCTTCGCTTCGAGCTGATCGATAAATGCAAGCGCCGACCGTGGCGGCTTGTCGCGCCCGTCGAGCACCGCATGAACCGCGATGCTGCTTGCTCCATTCGCCGCGGCGACGTCGAGCAAAGCCATCAGATGATTAATATGACTGTGCACGCTGCCGTCCGAGAGCAGTCCCCAGATATGCAGCGTGGTGCCGTTGGCGACGGTCTTTTTGATCGTGTCGACAATCGCCGGGTTCTGCGCGAACGTACCGCTCTCGATCGCCTTCGTGATTCGCATCAGGTCCTGGTAGATAACCCGGCCCGCGCCAATCGTAAGATGCCCGACTTCGGAATTGCCCATCACAGTAGGCGGCAAGCCCACCGCTTCGCCCGACGCGTCGAGCTCGGTGTGAGCATTCGTCGCGTAGAGCCGGTCCATCACCGGAGTCTTCGCCGCCGCGATCGCGTTCGACGCGCCGCTCTTGCTGACTCCCCATCCGTCGAAAATTATCAGCGCTGCGACCGGCGGCCTCGTCGCCATCAGGATTTCCCGCGCTTGAAAGCCGCGGCGCCGGGATACGTCTGTTTCGCCCCCAGCTCTTCCGCAATTCTGAGCAGTCGATTGTATTTCGCGTTGCGCTCGCTGCGGCTGAGCGATCCCGTTTTGATCTGTCCAGCGCCGGTCGCAACCACCAGGTCCGCGATAGTCGTGTCCTCGGTCTCGCCCGATCGATGAGAAATCACGCTGCTATAGCCCGCCGCCCGCGCCATCTCGATGGTGGCGAGCGTCTCGCTCAGCGTGCCGATCTGGTTGAGCTTGATCAGAATCGAATTCCCGACGTGCTCGTCGATTCCGCGTTTCAGAAATTTTGGATTGGTGACGAAGATGTCGTCGCCGACCAGTTGCGCCTTCGCACCGAGCTCACGCGTCAGAATTTTCCATCCCGCCCAATCGTCTTCCGCCAGCGGGTCTTCCAACGACACAATTGGATATTTCTTCAGCCACGCGGAGTAGAATTCGACCATCTGCTCCGCGCTGCGCGAGCTTTTGTCGCCGCGCGCGAACACATATTTGCCGTCTTCGAAAAATTCGCTCGACGCCGGATCGAGCGCAATCGACACGTCAACGCCCGGACGATACCCGGCCTTAGCGATCGCTTCGAGGATCAACTCGATCGGCTCCTCGTTGCTTTTGAGATTCGGCGCGAAGCCGCCCTCGTCGCCAACGTTGGTCGAATGTCCGAGCTTCTTCAGCACCGCCGCCAGCGCATGAAAAACTTCCGCGCCCATCCGGATCGCTTCGCCGATATTGGGCGCGCCCGCCGGCACGATCATGAACTCCTGCATATCGACGTTCGAGTCCGCATGCTGCCCGCCATTGACCACGTTCATCATCGGCACCGGCATCACGCGCGCGTCAGGATTGAGATACCGATAAAGAGGCAAGCCGTTGGCCGCAGCCGAAGCGTGCGCGGCCGCGAGCGATACACCGAGGATCGCGTTCGCGCCCAGCTGCGATTTGTTCGCCGTGCCGTCCATCTCGATCATCGCGCGATCGATGGCGCTCTGATTCGTCGCGTCAGCGCCCTTGAGCTTCGATGCGATCGTTCCGTTGACGTTGGCGACCGCCTTCAGCACGCCCTTGCCGCCGAAGCGTTTCTTGTCGCCATCGCGAAGCTCGAGCGCTTCGTGAACGCCGGTCGATGCGCCCGACGGCACCGCCGCGCGGCCAAGCGCGCCGCCTCGAAGCCGCACGTCAACTTCGACTGTCGGATTCCCGCGCGAATCGAGAATCTCGCGCGCCTTTATTTCAACGATTTCCGTGGATGCCGCCATCAACTCATCCTCACCGCGTTATCGCAGGCCCCGCATTCTAGAGCAGCCCAGCCCAGCTTGTCACGCATGCCCGGCAGGATTGTTTGCGCGGTAGTACGCTATCGGCCCGAAGAAGTTCTTCCCCCGCGACACTTCCTTCGCATCAACCAATCCAGCTTCGTCCATCAGGGCCATCATCCGACCTTCAATTTGCTCGGCCACCGGCCCATGGCGATGGATCCACCGGCCGTGTTCCGCGTTTCCCGCGTTAACGCTGTGCTCCCGAACGAAGTCGAGCAGATGCAATGAGCCGCCGACTTTCAGCACGCGACGAATCTCGGCCAGCGTCGCCGTCTTTTCGTCCCCGGCCAAGTGATGGAACATGAACGACGAGAACACGCGGTCGAACGACGCATCCGCATACGGCATATGGTCCGCAAAGCCGCGATCGAACTCGACTGAGAGTCCCGCACGCTTCGCCTTGCGATTGCTGACCGCCAAAGCATCCGGGTCCGGATCGATTCCCACTACCTCAGCCTCCGGATGCATCCGCTTGATAAGTACCGCCATCGATCCGGTACCACATCCAATGTCGAGCACCCGAAATCCGGATTTGATCCCGGCTTGTTCAATCAGCGGCCGCTTCGCCTTGTCCGCGCCCAGCAGCCACAGGAACGGATCGTAAAGTGGAAGTAGCCATCGTTTTCCAAGAGCTGGAATGTAACTTCGCTGGGCATCGATTGTTCCGGTTATCGGCATTGTTACTCCTTCATTTGCCCGCGCCGAGGTATCGCACAGCAATCGTTGTCTCAACTATTACTCCCCGCTTGAGCGCGACGCTCATAGCACGTGCTTTCGGCCGCGACGAAACAACTTCCTTGAGCCGAGCTCCCACAAAATGCGCCGCCGCGCCGTCGTCAAGCGCGAGCGTCGAGGCGAATCCGTGCTTGATCAATCGCATCAACACCGGCCGCCGCTCCTTCTCGCCATCATAATGAGGACAGCATGCGCCGCGCACGAATCCGAGCCCGTCGTTGAGCGCGCGAAACGGCATTCCGAACGAATCCGTCACCCCGTCTTCGAACCAGCAGATCGCGCCCGCGCTGATCCCCGCCATCACGACGCCGGCGTTCCACGCCGCGCGAAGCGCTCGATCGAGTCCATGTAAGTGCCACACTGCGAGCATGTTCGCGCTGTTGCCGCCGCCGACGTAGATAACATCCTGCTCCATCACGAACCTTTTAAGGTCGCTAACGCTTCTGTCGAAGAGAGTCAGATGAGTCGCGGCGGCGCGCGACGGCGGAAAGGCTTCATGGAAGCGCCTGATGTAGGAATCGCTGTCGCCGCTGGCAGTTCCGACGAAGCATACGCGCGGATGCCGCTTGCGCCGCGCGAGACTCAGCACAAAATCGTCGAGCCTCGGATTGCGCGGCTCCATCGAGAATCCGCCGCCGCCCATCGCAACGATATGCCGCTCCGCCATGCGCGATTCGCCAACCCACATCCGGATCGCTTGTCACTACAAGGGCGCCCGAGTTTGAACTAATATGCAACACAGACCCGAGATTTAAAATGCCTTCAACCAAACGAATTATGCTCGCGATAATGCTGCTATTGCTTTGCACCCCGTGCACGACTCGCGCGGATGACAGTGTCTCAATCGCCGACGCTCCCGATGCCAGGCACAACTTCGGCGTCTTCACCAATCCCGAGCCCGTGACGATCGAGGGTTACACCCAGGACGCGATGGAGCCCTTCGTCAGCCCCGACGGCAACTATCTTTTCTTCAACAACTCGAACGGCACGCGGCCCACTAACCTTTACTACGCGACCGCTGTTGATATGACCGGCCTGACCTTCCAATTTCAGGGTGAGATTGTTGGTGCGAATTCTGGTGGGCTGACACTTACCGCAGTTCCCTCGATGGATATCAACAATATTTTCTATTTCATCTCGGACCGGAGTTACGGCTCGACTCTTTCGACCATCTACTCTGGAACATTCTCAGCCGGCAGCGTCTCGAACGTCGCGCTGGTGCCGGGCGTTTCGAAGGACAAACCGGGCGACGTCAATTTCGACCAGTGTATTAGTCAGGATGGCGGCACGTTGTATTTTGTCGACGGCGTTTTCAACGGCGGCTCTGTTCCGAAAGCCGCGAGCATCGCGATCGCCAGGCGCGACGGCGATACTTTCGTGCGGCTCAAGAACAGCGCCAGGATAATGCGCAAGATCAACACCCACGATCTCAACTACGCGCCCGACATATCGAAGTCGCAGCTGGAGTTCTTCTTCACCCGGATTCCGATTCAGAATTCGCAGCCTAAGCCGCCGCCCGTGATCTATACGGCGACGCGCTCGAGCACCTCAAAGCCGTTTGGCGAACCTCGCAAAATCGCAGCGATCACAGGATTCGCAGAAGCCCCCGCACTGTCGCCCGACGAGAAATCGCTCTACTTCCACCTACAGGTAAGCGGGACGTTCGTCATCTATCGCGTCACGCGCCCGTGATGTTACACCGCGCCGCTATCTCGCAGCGCGCCGATCTCTTCCCACGAGTAGCCGAGTTCGAGCAGCACTTCCTCGGTATGCTGCCCGTGTTCGGGCGCGGCTTCCGCTGTCGTCGTGACTTCGCCGTTGATCGATATCGGCGTGCCCGACACCAGCACCTTGCCCGCCACCGGATGGTCGAGCTCGAGCAGGTATCCGTTGACGCGCGCCTGTTCGCTTTTCAGCATCGTGCGGTAATCGACGACCTCGGTCGCCAGGATGTCGGCGTCGGTGAGTTCCTTGAGCCATTCCTTGCTCGTCTTGTTCGGGAAGATTTCGTCGAGCACTTTCTGAATCTTCTCGCCGTGAAAATTGCGGACCACGTTGTCCGAATACTCAGGATCAGTTTCGAGATGCTGAATGCCGACGATCTTGCAGAACGACGGCCACCGCTTCTCGTCAACGCCCGCAATACAGATGTAACCGTCGCTGGTCGGGAACGCGCCCCAGACGCCGCGCAAGAACTGATGCCCGCGGCCGGCGCGCTCGGGCTCGATGCCGGTAATCGACGTGTAATTGATCTCCATTCCCTGCATCGCGATCATCGTGCCGTAGATCGATGCGTCAACCTTTTGCCCCTTGCCGGTACGCTCGCGCGCGAACAATGCGGCCAGCACCCCGCTCGCGAGGCTCAGCGCACCCGAGTGATCCGCAATGAACATTCCGGCCGCCAGCGGAGGATCGGACGGCATGCCCGTCTTCGCCATCACGCCGCTCGCCGCCTGCGCGAGCGTGTCGCGACTCGGCCGCGTCACCCACGGCCCGCGTGGCCCCCACGAACTTCCCTGCGCGTACACGATGCGCGGGTTGATCTTGCGCACGTCGTCGTAGCCCAGACCCAGCCGGTCGAGCACACCGGGCCGGTAGTTGGTGACGAGCACGTCGTACGACTTGATCATCCGTCGCACCATCTCGATCGCATCGCGCTTTTTCAGATCCGCGGTGATACTCCGCTTGCCGCGATTCATCGCGATGAAGTAGTGCGACACCGTCGCGTTCTTCACGTCCGGCCCGCCGATCAGCGCCGTCAGCATCCAGCGGCTGAGATCGCCGGTCTCCTTGTTCTCGACTTTGACCACGTCGGCGCCCATATCCGCCAAAACCAGCGACGCGAACGGTCCCTGGATTTCCTGCGCGATCTCGACGACTTTGATTCCCTCGAGCGGCTTGCTCATTGCCTCTTTCCCCTAAACGGTCGTTCAAGGAACTCGGATTGAGCGCGCATTATCCCAGTGTTCGCCGCGAAATCTCAAGCGTCGATCCCGGTGCGCGCCGTCTGTACGCTTATCGCCGATGGAACCGAGCATCTATCAGTATCCCGACGTCTTCCGGCGCGCGCACCTGGAAAGTCCCGGCGAAATTCCGGCCGAAGTTGTTTTTCTGCAGCAGGTCTGGAAGCGGCATCGCAAAAGTCCGACGCGTCGCATCCTGGATATCGCGTGTGGCGACTCGCCTCACGGCCGTCTGCTGGCCGGAGACAAATTCGAGGTCGTCGGCATCGACCGGTCGCCCACGATGATCGCAGCGGGGCGCCGCAAAGCGCGCGCACTCGCGAATCTTCGCTTCTACCGCAGGCCAATCGAAAAGTTCACGCTACCTGAGCGGCCTTTCGACGCCGCAATCTTCATGTCCGAAACATTTCCGGTGATTGTCGAGAACGCCGACCTGCTTTCGCATCTCAGATCAGTCGGTCGCGCACTCAAGCGCGGCGGTCTGTACTGCATCGATATCGATCGGCAGGATCCGATGCCGCGCGTGACCCGACGCACGATGTGGCGCGAGCGCACCGCGAGCGCCGCCGGAGTCGCGCTCGGCATCCGCGAATTTCATCGTCCGCTCGCGTGGCATTCGCCGCTGCATTCGATCTACGAACTCGAATGCACCATCAATTTTCCCGACCGGCCGGTGACGACACGCGATTTGATTCCGGTGCGCTACACGACTCCCTCGACCCTGGAACTCGCGGCGCTAGCGTCCGGGATGTTCAAAATGGAAGCCGCGTACTGCGACTTGTCGTTCACCAAGTCGCTCGACCGCTGCCGCTACCGCTGGACGGGAGTGCTGCGCCGCGTGTGAGTTCAACTGTCGCTCAGATGATCGACCAGATCGATCATCTCGGCATGCCAGATACCGTCGAAGCGCAGAATGTGAATCGATCCGAGCTCCACGATCGGCTCACGGCCCGTGAGCTTTCGCACGATCGCGCGAATCACGCCGCGATGAGCCACCAATAGCGCGTCGCGATCGCGCGGCGTCCACAGCGTGAGCATGCGATCCAGCCCGCGCTCGACGCGATTGGTAAAGTCAGTGCGGCTCTCGCCCTCGGGATAGGTGTAGGTCGGCGCGAGGCGATCGGCGTTCCATCGCGCGAACTCATCGGGATAGCGTTCGCGAATCTCGTCGGCAGTAAGTCCTTCGAACAATCCGAAGTGCACTTCGGCGAACTCGTCGATGCTGACCAGCGGCGCTGAGTCGCCGGCGACGATTCGCGCGCCCTCGGACGCGCGCGCAAGCGGACTCGAAAAAACCCGCCCGAGATTCTTAATCCCATGACGAGTCTCGATCGCACGGCCCGCGAGGCGCATCTGCGCGCGCCCGAGTTCCGACAGCGCCACATCGGTGCGGCCGTGATACCTGATGCTCGACTCGCCTTCGGTCTCGCCGTGGCGAACGAGAATCAACCGCGCGCCGCGCGAAGTCATTTGTCGTCGAATAGCGGATTCATCACCAAACCGGTGAGCAACTTGGGATGAAAGTAGGTCGATTTCTCGGGCATCGTGGCGCCGGCGTCGCTGACCCGCTCGAGGTCCTGAATCGAAGGCGGATTCATCAGAAACGCACCATCGGCATGGCCTTGCGCTACCGCGCCGAGCGCGCCGCCGATCTCGATCGTGTATTCGATGTTGCCGCCCTTGCGAATCTCATCCGCGCGCAAGTCGAAAATTCGGTCGAACACAAGCGCGTGCAAAACTGACACGTCGAGGCGGCGAACCTCGGCCGGTGCGTCGGGCATCGCAGTTTGCATCGCGGCGGCGTCGCGCAGCCGCAGAAGAAAATAATGCGGACTGTTCTTGAGCGTCACGCCGATTGTCCCGGTCCCCGAATCGTTCAGGCGCACGCGAAAGTCGTCACGGTGGGCTACCTCGTCAACGTAGAACACCTCGCGCGCGCGTTGCACGAACGACGCGATCGCATTGGCAGGCAAGGACTTCACGACACGATGGGTCGGCAGGATGACTAGCCCGGGATCGTCGCACGCGACCAAAGTCATCATCGTGTAGTCACAAGGCTCCGGTGCGTTCGACGCGTTCTCGTGACGCCGCGCGCGGCGATAGTTCAAAGCGGTTTCGT
>PMOH01000437.1 GCA_003161515.1 Deltaproteobacteria bacterium | reverse complement strand
CGGCGATGCTCCGATCTCATTGATGTTGCGCGAGCTGCCGGTGACGCAGGTTCCCCTGCTGCTCAGCTTGAGTCCGGCCGCGCCGGTATCGCCGGTCGCGATGAATACCGACTGACCTTGCGCGGCGGCCTGCGCGAAAAATCCGTTCTGAGTTTTGTAGAAGCGCTTCGAGCCGCCGCAGAAGCTGAAGCTGATGCTGATTGCGCTGCACGGATTGTTCTTGTCTGTCACCGCCGCGTGGATTGCGTCGAGAATGGCCGAGGACGACGTATGGCTTTGATCGCCGAGATACATGCGGAGGCTCGAGCCGGGCGCGACCGCATGCGAGTAGCTCACATCGACCATCGTCTCGTCACTGTCCGCACTCACTCCAGGGTCGCTGTTATCAACCAGCACCGTGCTGAAATTCGAGCTGGTCAGCGCGGGCAGGCTGAATTGAGTGTTGAACGCGTCGGCAGCCGGCTGATCGATGTTTGAATCCTCGACCACCGCGATACATCCGAGACCGGCGCCGTCAATATTGGAATTCAGCAGCGGCGTTTCATCGTAGAAAGTATAAATGTCGGGAGGACCGAAGAACGGGCCGTTATCGTTGACCACCGACGCGGGCTTCGACACGCGATGCACCATCGGCTGGCTGTGCAGCAGGTTGTCGAGACCGTGGATCGACTCGACTATCGGCGCCAGCTCGACCGGCACGCTGGGGTCGCTGGTGTTGGAATACAGACTGCCGTCGGTGCTTGCGGCAATCTTTACGCCGAAAACATTTTGCGCCTGCGCGACCGTGCCGGCGAAAGAGACCTCGCGGGTCGAGGGGTCGGCAGACTTGACGGTGAAACCCTTCTTCTTGAGCCAATTCGTGACGCGCGCGAGGTCGGCGTCGCTCGGCCCGAAACGACTCGTGAACGCGTCAGGAGTCAGCCATCGATGGTACTGCGCTGACGATGGGTCCTGCTGATCGGCGAGCAGACGCGCGAGGTCGTCGCGATGGCGAAGCGCCATCGTTAGGCGCATCGCGAGTGGCTGCGTAGCAGATGCGGCAGTCGCGCCTACGACGTCGGCGGCTTCGTCGGGATGGTTGCCGTCGAGGATCGTGGCAGGGCCATCGGCCATCGCCGGCGCAACAGTCGCGACAATCAAAGCGATTGCCATCGTCAGGATAAACTGGCGCAACGCCCCAAACCTGCCCAAGTGTGTGGATCCTCCCACATTATATACGGAGTCCGGGGGTGATTGATTCAACCGGGTGAAAAGAGACTTGGAAATTTTGAACAATTTAATAGAAACTCGAGGAAGGAACCGGGATTCTTCCCCTCGCCCATGAAGGCACTTCGTGGACACAAGGGCCGAATTATCGGTGCGCATACGTGATGGTTCCGAGGTAACCAGATCGGCTATCTGGTGCTCGGCGAAAATTCAGTCGGGATGTCGGCGGTCACGGCGAGATATCGCGCGGTGAGGCGGACTCGGTGGCGACGAGTGCGCGGATGATGAGCCGGTTGGTCTACGCGTATCATGGCGGTTAGTTAGATTCGGGTGCGCTGTGCTAATGCTTCAGCGCACACTGAACGTTTTGCATCCGAAAAGGGAGGGATCATGAAAAGAACAAGTTCGACGGTTGTGGCCTTGTGCGCCATGTTGTCGTGCGCGGGGATGGCGCGGGCGCCGACAATCACTCCGAAGCTTCAGGCGACAGAGAAGAAGGTTTGCGAGGAGCGCAAGTTTATCGCGCAAGGCATACTGGAGCTGTGCCTGCAGGTGAACAGCGGTAAAATGATTCTTGGCGCGATGGACGACTCGGCCACCTGCACGACGAACTTCAATACGGCGCTGGCCAACGCCGATACGCTGGCGGCGAGCTACGGGACGGCGTGTCGCTACATCGCTAACGGCAACGGCACGGTGAGCGATCTGAACACCGGGCTGATGTGGGAGCAGACGACCTCTACCTGCACTGGCGAAGCGACTTGTTATACCAATACTTACACGTGGTGCGCTCCCAACAGTGGAGAAACGGATTGCGACAGCACGCCGTTAGAGCTGCCGGACGGGACGGCGTTCACGTCGTTTCTGGCGACGCTGAACAACGGCGCGGCCCCGTATAACAACGGTAACCCAAGCCCCATCACTGGCTGCTTTGCCAATCACTGTGATTGGCGCTTGCCGTCGATCGTGGAGTTTCAGGGGATTGTCGATTTGAGCGCGTCCGGCTGTAGTTCCGGAACGAGCGCCTGCATCGACCAAACCACATTTGGGCCCACGCAATCCTACGTCTACTGGTCGGCCACTACCGACGACAGCGGCCATTTGGACGGCGCGTTTACCGAGGACTTCGGCTTTGGCGGCCCGGCCAGCATCGTTAAGACCTTCGGCTACTACGTACGAGCAGTGCGTAGCGGCTTGTGATCGATCATTTGGTCATTGGTGTATTGATTATTTGATTTGGGGGTTTGGGGCGTAGCCGCCAAACCGCCAGCCCACAAGCGCGAGCGCGGCGGCGTTGTGTCTATTTGTGTCTGGCCCGAGCAAATCCGATACGAAACGAGGGCCCCCCCTTTTTGGGGAACCCACGCTTTTTCTTATCCGATTCGATGCCAGCCGATGCCGTAGATGCCCCTGACCACCTTAGCAATCTGGTGCCTTCGGCCGCTCTCAGCGCTGAGCGGCGCGGCCCCGCGCGGCGATGGCGGGCACATAGGCCCGCCCCACCAGGAGGAAGGTCGAATTAATCGGCATCTTCTTCCCTTGTAGCAAGGGAGAGATGCGGCGCATCAGACAATCGTGCCGCAATGGTCCCCCACCCTAACCCTCCTCCCCCTAGAACCCAGAAAATGTGTTACCTATCATGCCGGTCTAAAGTGTTACCGATCATCCCGGTTGCTCAGGAAATCGGCGCTGTAAGAAGGGAAGAGCACTAGCCGGTTATGCGAAGGTCTCCTGATAGAGAGAGGCCAGGAAAGATTCATTTGAGATGCGCTCTGAATGACACAAACACCTGGATGACGCTCGAGGGTCACGCGTCGCGGTTGATCCGTGGTTGGGGGTGCGTTGGTGGCGTCGAGAAAGATCCGGGGTCCCTCGGCTTCGCTCGGGATGACACAAAAAACGAGCCGCGGTGACGTGAGCGCATTAAGNNCAACATCCTAACTCGGGCGAGGTAAGAAGGAACCGGGATTCTTCCCCTTCGGCTGCGCTCAGGGCTTCGGCTGGTGGAAGGGAATCATTTGAGACACGCTCTAGAATGACACAAAAAAGGAAATGACGCTCAAGCGTCAGACACCGCGGATCCAGTCTGAAAATTAGGGTGGCGAATGGTTAGTCCGCCACCCTTTGTGCGGTTTCCACGACCTCCACTTCTACCGCCGGTGCCTCGATTAGAGCTTGCCGTCGACGCTGCCAAGCAACGTGGTGATCGTCGTGCCCATGGTCTGGTAGCCCTTGAAAACCACCACCGCCACTGCCGACAGTATCAGCGCATATTCGGCCATGGTTTGGCCTCCCTGATACTCCCGCACCTTCACAAACATTCCCATGATCTTGTTCATAGTCCCGTGTCCTCCTTCAGTCTGTTTTTTTGGCCGAAATCAGGCCGTTGTCCCCGTTCAACTCGCTGCAGCCCCTTTAATGCCAAGAGTCATTGACGTACTAAATATCTACATAATGTAGTATTAGAAGAATCAGGGCCGAGCAAGAAGCGCAATCGTTACGAATGCTGGCGAGGCGGCGCGCTCGCATCCAAGGGCTGTGGCGTGAACAGGCTGATTTGAACCAGGCGGTTGTCAGCGTCGGCCACTCCCTGATAGAGAGCTGTGCATAACCTCGTTGAACATATTCGGGCAGAATCAGAATCTTAGATCGCGCGTGAAAGAGCGCGCTGGATAAGGACCCTCACCTTCGATCCTCTCCCATTCTGGGAGAGGGGAAGAGAGATTCGGGATTCTTCCCCTTCGGCTCCGCTCAGCGCTTCGGCTGGGGGAAGTCCAGTCGCCCAGACACGCTCTGAATGACACAAGGACCGACTCGAGTGTCACAGACCGCGGTTGATCCGTTGTTAGGTGTGCGCCGGCTGGCGTCGAGAAACATCCGGGGTCCCTCCGCTTCGCTCGGGATCACACAAGACGAGAGCGAAAGGTCGTCTTCGACATTTCGCGATTATCACTGGGTGCAGGGGTCATTTCCTGCCGCGGAAGTTTGAAACCCGCGGAGGGTTTCATATTGGATTACGTGATTTGCCCTTCCATCGTGCTGCGTTGACAAGAGGGGGTGGGGGCTGGACAATCAATCCCCTAATGGCACGAATTACTGTTGAAGATTGCCTGGAGAATATTCCTAACCGCTTCGAGCTGGTGCTTGGGGCGGCGCGGCGCGCGAAACAACTGCTCAAGGGTGCGCGGCCGCTGGTGGAATCGGATAATAAAGAAGTAGTGACGGCGTTGCGTGAAATCGCCGCCGGCAAGGTCACGATCGAAGAACCCGACGCCTGACCGGGCACGATCGAATCAGACAAGAATCGACACCGGCCTCTAGCCGTTGACGGTGTGTGTCGCCCGTTCGTAACTCCTCGTCCCGGCATCTGGTGAAGCTGGAGCCCTTCCTGTGGCGCGCAAACCCGGCAAACCGAAAGATCCTAAGCGCTCGACGAAACCGAAGCGTCTCGACAAGAGCGCTGGCAAGGTCGGTCGGGTAGTCGCTGAGCCGGTTATCGCCGACGAGTCCGAGGTGGATCTCGACGCGGGCGCCTCGCACGACAAAGATAGCGAGACGCCGATCGAGGTCTCCGAGTTTCGGCCGGTCGAGAGTATCGATACTGATGCGAAGGCGGCAGAGCCGCCTGCCGATGCCGATGCCGATAAAGACGCCGACGCTGATGCGGACAAAAAGAACAGCGCGCTGGTCGCTACCGATCCGCTTGGGCGTTACCTGACCGAGATTCGGCGATTCCCGCTGCTGTCGCGCGAAGATGAGGCGGTGATTGCGCGGCGCTACGTCAAGGACAAGGATCCTGCGGACGCTTACCGGCTGGTCACCGCGAATTTGCGGCTGGTGGTGAAGCTCGCCTACGAATTCGCGCGCGCGACCAAAAATGTGCTCGACCTTATCCAGGAGGGCAACGTCGGCCTGATGGAAGCGGTCAAGAATTTCGACCCCGAGCATGGAATCCGCTTTCCGTCGTACGCGGTGTGGTGGGTGCGCGCGTATATCTATCGCTACCTGATCAACAACTGGCGGCTGGTGAAGATTGGCACCACGCAGGCGCAGCGCAAACTGTTTTTCAACCTTCGCAAGGAGACCGAGCGGCTCGAGCGCGAAGGATTCAAGCCGCAACCGCTGCTACTGGCGCATCGGATGGGGGTGCGCGAGAGCGACGTGCGCGAGATGCAGGAGCGGATGGGGCAGAGCGAGGTGTCGCTCGACCAGCCGACCGGGAGCGGCGACGACAACGATACGCGGCTGCTCGACGTGATCCCCGACGCCGGGCACAATCCGGAGACCGAGACGGCGGATCGCGAATGGCGCGACTTCGCGCATGATAAGGTCAGGGAGTTTGCCGATACGCTCGAGGGCAAGGAGCGCGAGATATTCGACGCGCGGCTGCTGGCCGAAGATCCCGAGACGCTGCAGGTGAT
>PMOH01000292.1 GCA_003161515.1 Deltaproteobacteria bacterium | reverse complement strand
GCGTGGTCGATCGCTTGGTCGCAGGCTGACGGACTGGATCCTCGGGGCTGCGCAGCATGCTCGGTTGACCACACGCCGTCTTTGGGCCAAGATATTTTCTCCGGGTGATGAGCGGAAATCTCACTCAAATCCGCGCGCGCCTGAAGAGAAAAGGTTGATGAGCCCTTCTATGGCTGGTCACAGGGAAGATTTCATCTTGATGATTGTAGGCGGGATCACGCTCGACCCCTCCACCAAGATGCCGATCGTCGTCCTGAAGGATCCTGACAACAAGCTCAACCTGCATATCTGGATCGGCCCGCTCGAGGCCACTGCGATGGCCACCGAGCTCGAGGGAATCAAGCCGCAGCGTCCGATGACGCATGACCTGTTGCGCAACCTGATGACCGAGTTTGGCGCGGTGGTCGAGTCCGCCGAGATCACCGAGCTGCGCGAGAACACCTACTTCGCGCGAATCCAGGTGAAGACCCGCGACGGCAAGGCGCTCGAAATCGATTCGCGGCCGAGCGACGCGATNNGTCTCGCGCGACAAATGGTCCGAGATCCTCGAGCGGATGTCGCCCGAGGATTTCAAATACAAGATGTAGGGCGCGTGCGCGCCGATTTCCTGTCCCTCTGCCGGGCGGCGCCCGCTGGAGCATTCGATGCCGCCGACTACTCATCGCCGTAAACTAACTCAAAAAGAACTCCGCGCGCCCGACGAGTTCACAACCTTCGTCGATAGCGCGCGCGACTTCTTCGTCAACAATCTCACCCAGGTGATCGTCTCCGCCGCGGTCGTGGTTGCGGTCGGCGCGATCGTTATCGGCGTGTACTACTACGAGCGGCATCGCGACACGCTCGCGTCGGCGCGCTTCTATGATGCGATCACAGCGCTAAACGCGGGCCAGAACAAAACCGCCGAGACCGGCTTCAAGCAGCTCGCCGATGAAGAGCCGGGACGCCGGCTCGGTCGTCTCTCGCGCTTCTATCTCGCGAATTCATATCTTGCCGACGGCGATCTTCCAAACGCCCGCGACTCGCTAGTTGCTTTTCTCGCCGAGGAGCGTGACCCATTGTTCCGCAGCCTCGCGCTGGCAAATCTTGCGGTGGTTTACGAGCGCATGGCCGATTGGAAGAAGGCCGCAGGCGCTTATCAGCAGGCCGCGGCTGATCCCGGGCCTGAGCAGGTGAGGGCGGAACTCGGCGTCGCGCGGATGCTCGCAAAGTCGGGCGACAAGCAGGGCGCAATCTCTGCGTATCGAGCGTTCCTCAACGCCCACCCATTCGCACAACAGCGCCAGGACGTATTGGAATCGCTAGCGCTGCTCGGCGCTCCCGCCGACATCGCGCCCCCATCTCTAGGCGCGTCCGCCGGCCCCCAACCCGTCGTCATTCACTAGTAGCTGGGCCCGACGGCGATTTCATCGCTCGCCTCGGAATCCATCACAAAATCGATCTATCTTGCCGTCGGCCAGTCCGACGTTTTTGACGGGAGCTTAACAGAATGTTATAGCTCGCTGTCCATTTGTAAGTATGTGTCGTGAGGGGGGTGCTTTCAGTGAACAGCTTAATCGCGCGGTTCGCCGTGGTTGCAATCACGGTTGCGATCGGTACGACCGCATTCGCGTCCACCTCCGATCAAACTGCTGATCGAGTCCTCGGACAGATCGGTCTCTCACAAAACACGTTGAATTTCGGCGGCCCCGCTGCACTCAATGGTCCGTCAGGCGCGGCAGTGGACAGTCAGGGTCATCTCTACGTCGTTGACCAGGGGAACAACCGGGTTCTGGCCTTCGCCAGCGCCGCCTCGTTTGTAAATGGCGGCAGCGCGAGCCTCGTGCTCGGCCAGCCGGATTTCTACAGCAATCGACCTGGGTATCCCGGCATCACTCTGAGTTCGCTGAACCAGCCGTCAGCGGCAGCGACCGATCCCGAAGGTAATCTATACGTCAGCGATCTGGGCGACAATCGTGTGGTCGAGTACGACGCGCCATTCGCCAGCGGATATACCGCGGGAGAGCCGGCGAGCATCGTCTTCGGGAACACAGGTTCCACCAACAACTCGGCTTGCACGAACGGGCAACCGATGCCAAGCCCCGATAACCTCTGCGACCCTACCGGGCTGGCCACGGATGCTCAGGGAAACCTGTTCGTCACTGACTCCGGCTACAACCGGGTTCTGCTGTATCTGAACCCGAAAGCCGCGGGTGGAGGTACTCCCGGCGTCCGCGGTTCTGCAGGTGATACCACCGCCGATCTGGTCTTTGGCCAGAACAACAGCTTCACTCGCTTCGTGACTTGCACGACGACTCCGCAACAACCGACTACAGCGTCGAGTCTGTGCATACCGGATTCGTGGACTGGCGGACTGGCCGTGGATGTTGCGGGTGACCTGTTCGTCGCGGACGTGTTTAACGCTCGGGTTCTCAAGTACGATACGCCGCTGAATCCCAACAGCGGTGAAGCTGGGGCAGGGGACACGGTCGCTGATCTGGTGATCGGGCAAAACAGTTTCTCCTCGTCGGCGCAATGCACCAAAAAGCGGCGCGAGAGCGCGAGCGTGTTGTGCGAACCTGAAGGGCTCGCAGCGGATCCGCTCGGTAATCTGTACGTCTCGGATGCGAACCGCGTGCTTGAGTTCGATCATCCTGGTTTGAAAGGCCCGCAGATTGCGCAGCGCTTGTACGGACAGAAAACTTTCAGCTCCTACATTTGCGGACTTCCTACTGCTGATTCTCTATGTAGCCCGCTGCTCCCTGCAGTCGACGGAGCAGGGCGGTTATTTGTGCCTGATTGGAGGAGCAATCGGCTCCTCAGCTATGACACTCCACTAGTCTCCACCGTCGCGACACGCGAACTGGGGCAGATCGATTTCACGCATGGCGACGCGAACTTTCCCGGCCCCCGAAGCTTTTCCTACCCGTCTGCGACTGTCGCCGACGCCAGCGGGCATCTCTACGTCGCCGATCAAAGTCGAGTGCTTGGCTGGGCGAGCGCCCAGGAATTCGTCAACGGCCAGCCGGCCGACTTGGTACTTGGACAGCCCGATTTCTACACGACCAGCTGTCATCTCCTTGGCCCTCCGGAATGTGGCGCACTAACCCGTTGCGTCAAAAAAAAGCACACCCCGAAACCTAACCGGAGTTCGCCCTTGATGTGCGGCCCCCAAGGCCTCGCGGCTGACGACGCAGGAAACCTGTTCGTCGCTGATACCCTCAACAATCGCGTGATGAGCTTCGCAAATCCTTTCGACGCGTGCGCAGGAAAATTCCCCTGCGTCGGCGCTCCCCCGACGTTTATAATCGACGGCAAAGCCGATGCGTTCAACTGCGGCAAGCCGAGCGCCAATACTCTTTGCCAACCCGAGCAGATTGCGCTCGACCATGGTGGCAATCTGTGGATCGCAGATTATTCCAATTCGCGAGTCGTGCTGGTCAAGGGTTTGAACGCCCCTTCGGAAACCCGACCGGCAAAGGGTCCACGGATTATTCCTCTCAATGCGCAGTTGGTCCTTGGACAGGGTCCAAGCGGTGCCCAATTCGACTCGCGCCAATGCAAACTCTTCGATCCCTCCAATCCGAATCCCACCGCAGACACGCTTTGCTCCCCGGACGGGGTCGCGGTTGACGCCGACGGAAATGTTTACGTATCCGATTCTGGCAACGGTCGAGTCCTCGAGTATGACAATCCTCTCTCGCTGACAGCTGGTACCCCCGGAGTCCCGGGCAGCGCTGGCGACGTTACCGCGGATCGGGCGTTCGATGCCGGTGGCAGCTTTACTGTGAGCAATTGCGACGTGACCGCCGACCAACTATGTCTGCCCGAACAACTTTCGATCGACTCGCAGAATAATTTGTATGCAGTAGATTACAATCGCGTATTGGAATACCTGAATCCCACTGCCGCAACTGGCGGAACTCCCGGAACACCGGGCAGTCCCGGCGATACTACTGCCGACGTGGTATACGGCCAGCAAGGCGATTTCACTTCCTCCGCCTGCAACGGCAACGACACCTCGACTATCGTCAGCGCCACGACTCTATGTCAGCCCGTTGGTGTGGCAGTTGATCCCAGCGGTGATGTTTACATCGCCGACACCGAAAACCATCGCGTACTCGCTTTCACTTATCAGAGTAGTCCGTGACCGAAGATTTCTGTTCACCGTAATTTTGACAATTCCGGCTCGCGGTGCGTTATGATGCGCCGATGAATAAAGCCACTGCGCCCTGTAAAGACCAGCTCAAGAGCATCGCGCACCGAGCGATGCTCGAACGAAACCTGCTGCCGGACTTCTCCGCCGAGGTCATGGCACAGACGAGCTCCATCACGAAACCGGCCGCCGCGTCGGATCCATCACTGAGAGATCTTCGGGGATCATTGTGGTGCTCGATCGACAACGACGATTCGCTCGATCTCGATCAGCTTTCAGTCGCGGAGCAACTCCCGAACGGCGCGACAAAAATCCTCGTCGCGATCGCCGATGTCGACGCGATCGTAAAAAAAGGATCCGCTATCGACGACCATGCGCGGACCAATACCACATCGGTTTATACTGCCGCGGAAATTTTTCCGATGCTTCCCGAGAAACTCTCGACCGATCTCACGTCGCTCGCCGACGGGATGGAACGGCTGGCTTTCGTGATCGAGATGGAGGTTGGCGCCGACGGCGCGGTCGGCAAATCCAACATCTACCGGGCGGTAGTAGTGAATCGCGCGAAGCTCGCCTACAACGGCGTCGCCGCGTGGCTCGACGGAACTGCGCCCGCACC
This sequence comes from Deltaproteobacteria bacterium, assembly GCA_003161515.1. GTDB lineage: Bacteria > Desulfobacterota > Binatia > Binatales > Binataceae > Binatus. Next base: position 1,564 of record PMOH01000292.1, on the reverse strand, counting down.
CGCGCCGATCGCGAAACTACCCGGTCTCGACCAGAATCTCCGCTTACAGGATCGCGTCGCGCAGGCGATGAGAAAGCTGCGGCTTCAACGCGGCGCGTTGACCCTCGAAACTATCGAAGCGCGTCCCGTGTTCGACGGCGATTCGCTGACTGATCTGCGCGCGGACCAGAAGAATCGCGCGACCGAACTGATCGAAGACTTCATGATCGGTGCGAACGGCGTTACCGCGAGATTCCTCGAGCAGAAGGGCTTTCCTGCGCTGCGCCGAGTCCTGAAATCGCCCGAGCGTTGGGCGCGAATCGTCGAACTGGCCAAGGACCTGGGCGGACATCTGCCGCCGAATCCGGATTCCGCGGCGCTCGAAGAGTTCCTCGAGGATCGGCGACAGGCCGACCCTACGCGCTTTCCGGACGTTTCACTTTCAATCGTGAAGCTGCTGGGCCGCGGCGAATACGAGCTCGATCTTCCCGGCCAGAAAATCCCGGGACACTTCGGGCTTGCGGTGAACGACTATACCCATTCGACTGCGCCCAACCGCCGTTTCCCGGATCTGATCACACAGCGTCTGTTGAAGGCAGCGCTCTCCGGCACGCCGACTCCGTATCGCAACGACGAACTCAGTGACCTGGCGCGACACTGCACGGATCAAGAGGACAACGCGTCCAAGGTCGAGCGCCAGGTGCGAAAATCCGCGGCCGCGCTGCTGCTCGAGTCGCGCGTGGGCGGTCGCTTCGACGGAATCGTGACCGGCGCTTCCGACAAAGGCACCTGGGTGCGAATCGACCATCCCGCGGCGGAGGGCAGAGTCGTGCGAAACTACAAAGGCTTCGATGTAGGAGACCATGTCACCGTCGAGCTGGTCGCCACCAACGTCGATCGCGGCTTCGTCGATTTCGCGGGAGTCCGAAAATTATGAAAGCGCGCAAATCAAATTCACCGGCCAATCCACCACCGACCAATCCACCGCTCGCCTACAAGGACGAAAAGTTTCTCGACAGCGATGAAGCCCGTCCAATCCGGATTCTTGCGGAATATCTCGATCCACTNNAAGGGCCTTCGCTCGAATTGCCACCGTTACGTAGTCTGCTCGGGCGGCGGTCCCGGCATCATGGAGGCGGCGAATCGCGGCGCGTCCGAGGCGGGGGGCAGGACGGTAGGGCTGAACATCGGCTTGCCGCACGAGCAGCGGCCCAATCCGTACATCACTCGCGGGCTATCGTTTGAGTTTCACTATTTTTTCATGCGCAAGTTATGGTTCGCGCATCTCGCGCGCGCCCTGGTGGTTTTCCCCGGAGGCTTCGGCACGCTCGACGAAATGATGGAAATCCTGACCCTGCAGCAAACGCAAAAACTGGATCGGCCGATCACGATTCTGCTCTACGGCTCGCAGTACTGGAACGAGATCGTCAACTTCGACGCGCTGGTGCGCCATGGCACTATCAGTCCCGAAGATCTGAAACTGTTCAGCTTCGTCGATGATCCAGCCGCGGCGCTGCGCACGCTGCAGAAGGGCCTCCGCGCGCATCCTGAGGAGGAGCCGCCGGCGTTCGCGCATTCATGCACG